>NZ_JBHYVA010000015.1:0-13430 GCF_042750055.1 Streptomyces sp. NPDC059456 | reverse complement strand
GCGGGTTTCCCTTTCTTCACGCCACACGCCCCGCCCGCGCGGGGCGCGCGGGGCGGGGGGGGGGGCGGCGCCCCCCCCCCCCCCCCCCCCCACGCCCGACCAGGCCGGGTCGACGGGGTCGGATGCAGACGACGACCGGCTGCGGGCGGCAACAAGCTCAACCGCGCCGACCCTGACGCCGGCACCGAGCAGCCGCCGGAAGCCCCGCACCGGCGTCAGGTGCGAAGACCGCAAAGCGGTGGGGCCCATGCGAGGACCCTCAGTGCGGTCGTGGCCACGCTGGGAGGGTGGTGGCGACTTCCGGCTCTGGGCTGGTCCGGCCGGTGGCAGCCTCGGGAGGCGGTCGCACGGGTACAGACGGGTACAGGTCGAGGTGGGCCTCGCCCTTCCGGGTGACCCGCGGTCTCAACTTGGGTCAGGCACGGACCTCGGTGCAGCCACTTCTCTAGCGTGTGGGCCATGGAAAGCACGCTGGCCCTGGAGCCGGTCGCAGAGGCCGTCCAGGCCACCCTCGACCAGCTGCGCAAGGCCGGTCCCGACCGGATCGACGTCGAGTTCGGCGCCGACCTGGCATTCGAAGCCGGGGCTGTGATCACCAAGAGCCAGGCCAGCCGCCACCTGGAAGTGACCGTTTCCCGGAAGAACGACAGTCCTGATCACCTTCACGCGGGCACGGGCACGGGCACGGGCTGACCCCGGTGACGAGCACGGTGAGAAGTACAGGGGACGGCAACCCATCAGACCTGCTCGCCGCCGTGGTCCAGGTCCTCCGGCCGGACGGAGCCGTGGCCGGGGTGGGATTCCTGGTGGCTGACGGGCTCGTGGTCACCTGCGCCCATGTCGTCGAAGCGGCTGGAAGCGGGCCGGACGGTACGGTGCAGCTGGCCTTCCCCCACGTCAGGAGTGCGGACCGGGTGCAGGGACACGTTCCGGTCGGCCTGTGGCGCCCACCCGAGGCGGAGGATGTGGCCTTCATCCGGCTCAGCAGCATGCCGGCAGGTGCGCGGACGCTGCCGTTGGGCTCCGCGGAGGGATGCCGGGGCCACCAGGTCCGCTCGTTCGGATTCCCCGCGCAGGCTCCGCCGGAAGGGCACTTCGGCTTCGGCGTGGCCGGCGATCTGCTGCCGGGCTCGGGGAGTAGAAGTGCGCACCTGCAGCTCACCGCGGCCAACGATCTCACCACCGGGTTCAGCGGCGGGCCCGTGCTCGACGAGGTGACCGGCCTGGTCATCGGCATGCTCACCGAGATCGCCGCTCCCGACGAATTCGAACGGGGGCAGGGCGTCGCGTACGTCACTCCGACTCAGGTACTGCGGGAGATCCTGCCCGAACTGGCGGAGCGGGGGGTATGCCCGTACAGGGGCCTGGAGCCGTTCACGGCGGAGCACGCTCAGTGGTTCCAGGGCCGGCAGGAGGCGGTAAGGCAGGTCGTGACGAACCTGGCGCAGCAGCGGCGGCTGACGCTGCTGCTGGGGCCGTCGGGGTCGGGCAAGTCATCGCTGATCCAGGCGGGGGTGCTGCGGGCGCTGGCGGAGGGAGACGTGCCGGGGAGTGACCGGTGGCTGGTGATGGTCGCACGGCCCAGGCACGACTTGAGCGCGGAGATCGAACGCGCCGGGCTGCCGGGTGCGGTCCGCGACGGGATCGCCGGGGCAGTCGCCCGTCGGCTGGCGGCCGAGCCAGACCATCCGCGCATCCTGTTGATCATCGACCAGTTCGAAGAGCTCTTCATCCAGACATCCGACGGTCACCGGCGAAACCGTCTGGCAGCGGCGGACCAGATCGCCGAAGCAGTCGGCTCACATGCCGTCAGCGTGATCCTGGTCATGCGGGACGACTTCTATCCCCAGCTGGCAGCCTTGACGCCCGGGCTGCTGAAAGCGGCAACACCAGGACTCCTCAACGTTCCGGGCACCTTGAACCAGCGGGACCTGAACGACATCATCACGCTCCCCGCCCGGGACGTGGGTCTCCGATTCGAATCAGGGCTGCCCGAGCAGATCATCACCGACGTCCTGGCCGCGAATCCCGAGGAAGCGTCCACCCGGCAGGCCCCCGTGACCGTGCTCCCTTTGCTGGAGCTGACACTCAGCCAGCTGTGGCTCCGCCGCCAGGACGGCTACCTCACGCATGAGGCCTACCGTCGTCTCGGGGCGGTCAGCGGAAGCCTGACCACCTGGTGCGACAACGCACTCGACGCACTACCGCCCGCGCAGCGGCCGATTGCGCGACGCATCCTGACCGCACTGGTACGTCCTGCCGACCGGAACCGCCGCATCCCAGCGGTCCGCGCCCAAGTCCCCCTCGGTGAACTGCGCGACCTGGCGGCGGGCCCCGACGACTGCGCCGACGTCGACTCAGTCCTGGCCGCCCTCGCACGTCATCGCATCATCACCACCCAAACACTGCGCGACCCCCAACACCCCGACGCCCCTCCAGGGGAACCGGTGGCCGAACTGATCCATGATGCGCTGATCCGTGACTGGGGAGCACTGAGCGAGTGGGTCAGACAGGATCACCGTTTCCATGACTGGCTCGACCGAATCCGTGAACGGCAGGCCGGCTATGCCACGACGGGCGACCCGGGAGACCTGCTCGGAGGAACAGCACTCGCGGAAGGGCTGGACTGGGCGCGGCAACGCCGGCTGCCGGGCGACATCTCGGCGTTTCTCGTCGCAAGCAAGAAGCGGCAACAGCAGACGATCCGGCGTGCCAGGCGCCTCAACACGACCCTGGCGACGCTACTCGCCCTCGTGCTCCTCGCAATGCTCGGTGGAGCAGCCGCCATCTGGCAGTGGCGGGCGGCGGAGGCCCAGCGGATGGCAGAAGTATCCCGGCAATTCGCCATCCGCTCCGACACCCTCATTGATTCCAACCCTGCACTCGCCTCGCTGCTGGCCATCAAGGCATACCGAACCAGCAGCACTCCAGAGTCCGTCGCAAGTCTGCAGACGGCTGCGTCGCGCTCGTCACGTCGGCCCCTGACCGGGCACTCCGGCGCGGTGGAGTCCGTGGCCTTCAGTCCCGACGGACGCACTCTCGCCACCGCCGGCAGCGACCGAACCGTACGGCTCTGGGACGTGTCCACGAACAGAGTCCGCGCCGTCCTGCCCAAACTGGCGGGCGCAGTTCAGTCGGTGGCGTTCAGTCCCGACGCACGCGTCCTCGCCACCGCCAGCGCCGACAACACCGTACGAGTGTGGGACGTCGCCACAGGCAAGGTTCAGGCCGTCCTGGCCGGGCATACGGACGCGGTGCAGTCAGTGGCGTTCAGCCCCGACGGGCAAACCCTCGCCACCGCTGGCGCCGACGGCACCGTACCGCTGTGGGACATCGCCACGGGCAAGGTCCGCGTCGTCCTGACCGGGCATACGGACGCAGTCGAGTCAGTGGCATTCAGCCCCGACGGGCAAACCCTCGCGACCGCCGGCGCCGACCGCACCGTACAGCTGTGGGCTGTCACCGGCGAGGCCCGCACCGCGCGCCTTGTCGGGCACACGGGCACAGTGTGGTCAGTGGCGTTCAGCCCCGACGGACGCACCCTCGCCACCGCCAGTGCCGACAAGACTGCTCGGCTATGGGAGGTGGCCACCGGCATGGCCCGCGCCACACCGTTCCGGCACGCGGACTCTGTGTTGTCGTTGGCGTTCAGCCCCGATGGGCAAACCCTCGCGACCGCCAGCGCCGACCGCACCGTACAACTGCGGGACGTCCTCTTCAGCGAACCCTTCGAGGCGATCCGGAGGATCTGCCACACAGTCAAACGCGACTTCACGCCAGAAGAACGAAAGACCTACCTTCCACATGATTCAGGGCGCGTATGCCCAACCTCTGAGGGTGGTTCTTGAATCGGATCCGCCCGGCGGCTCCGGACGCCTCCGGTCCGGGGTCTCCCCATGCGCCACTGGCGCAACCTACGGCGCAGCGGATCCCGCAACCAGAGCGCCGCACGGGTCAGCGGCGAATGGGTGCTACCTGGAGATGGGTGGCGCGGTTCCCGCCGAGGGATATCGAGCGTCCGCGGGTAGCGCAGCGGGGGTGGCAGCCGCCCGTCGACGCGCCACCTCTTCAGCCGCTTGTTGGGCCGAGCTCGTCAGGCCGTCAAGGGCGTCGTGCCGGGTGGTGGCGTGCACCCTATCCGCAGGGGAGGAGGGAACGGAGGGGAATGAGCGTTTCATCCGTGTAGCGAGATCCGCAGGAGTAGCGTCGTGCGCCTTCTGGACAGCAGACGCAGTCACTGGGGGGCGTTGCGTGTCGAACGCATGGGCGGGGAGCAGGGCGAAGTGGTGGGCGTCGGCGAACCGGCGGGGTGAGTACGTCCATACCGTCGTCATCGGGGCCCGCAAGGTCGGCAAGACCACGTGGTTTCGCCGGCTGGCCGAGGAGAGGCCGACGGAGGTGACGCTCTGGAACGTCCGCCGCGTCGCCCGGGCCGGGTCCGTGGACGAGGTCTGGGCCGACCTGTTCCACGAGATGGGCATCGTCCCCGGCCCTGAGGGCGATCCGCTGGAGGACCTGGAGGACCACCTCGACACGCTCGACCGCGGGCCCGCGATCGTGATCGACGACTGGGACGCGGCCGTCGACGGCCGGGGCGTGACGGTCCCTGACGCTTGTTACGAGGTCCTCGACCAGCTCATCAGATTCTGTTTGGGCCAGGCGACAACACGCAGCGGGCTGGCGTGCCTGGGGCTCGTTCTGCTGACGTCGCTGCCCGATGCGGCGGACCTGGAGTACTTCACGCGGACGGTGCAACGCCCCACCTTCGAGCGGTTGTCCAAGCTGGTGACCCGGTCCCTGACCCAGGACCGGTTCCCCATGCTGGACCGTGCGGAGAGCACGGCACTGCTGATTCAGCTGGGCGTTCCCGCAACCGAGGCCGACGCGGTGGCCCGGGCGTGCGGGGGCTGGCCCTGGCTGTTGGAGAAGGCCGCGGCGGCGGTGCGCGATCACGGCGGGTGGACCCCGGAGGCGGTGGAGGAGGTCCAGGAGCGGCAGCTGCCCGGGCTGCTCGACGCGGGGCTGCTGCCCTGCCTCGCCGCCCGCCCCGAGGTCAGGGTCCGCCAGGCCCAGCCGATCGACTACCTCAGGCAGGAGCTGGCTCGGGGGAGGGCGCCGGAGGCATTCGGTCTGCCCTCCTCGTTCGATGACCCGCAGCGTCCCGCGCCGCTGGTGCACCGGCTGCTGAACCGTGTGTTCCTGGTCGTCGACACGGAGAACCTGCGGATGCCGTTCCAACGCCACGCCGAGGTCCGTCCCGAGCGCTACCCGGACGGCTGGGAGGCCTTTCTCCAGCCCCACGTCCAAGCCTGGCTGCGCGGACTGCGTGAAAAGCACGACGTGTCCGAACGGGATGTGTGGCTGGTCGGCCGCTCGCGCCACCGTATCGACGCCACGGTCGGCGCGCAGACCAGCGGCGAGCGGCTCTGTCTGCCCGAGGAACTCCGGGAGAAGGCACGGCGCACCGGGGACGGCAGCGATGACGCACTGATGACCGCGCAGGTCGCGCGGCGCGCCGAGCGCAACCCGCTGGCCAGGTTCGTGCTCGCCTCCGGCGACGCGGACGCTCCGCTGATCCTCGAACTGGTGGGTGTCCTCGACCAGGTCACGGTCTGCACCCCGTGGCAGGCTTCCGGCAAGCTCCGCCCGCGATTGCCCGGGGCGGAGCGTCTGCTCGAGCACACCTTCCCCGTCCCCCGGCCACCGGAGGTGTCGTCGGCCGAGCTGGCGGCGGCACGCCGTGCACGGGCGCGCGGTGATCGGCGGTGACGGGCGGCAGTGTTCCGGAGCAGGATGCCCACCGGCTGGCGGTGATCCGGCAGGGGAGGTACTCGTGCCAGCCCAGCCCCGCCGAACTGCAGCCGGAGTCCATCTCGGTGGTGGCGTGCTGGAGCCCGGCGGAGACGCGGCTCGTGCTGGTCGACGCGGATCATCCGTACCTCACCGAGGTGACCGCGGGCTCCGACCCGGTACCCCGGGAGGAGGTCCTGGCCCGGCTGCGCGCTCTGCCGCCTGCCGTGTCGGCCGGTGCCGGCAGTGGCTGGACCGCCCGGCTGGAAACGGAGACGATCACAGCGCCCCTCCGGTGCGCCGGCCGCCAGCCGACGCCGGTGCCCGCGTCGGCGCAATGGTCCGGCCCGGGCGTTCCCCTGACGGTGACGGTCCAGGCCGGTGACGACAGCGGTGGCCCCTGGACCGTCGAATACCACTGCTCGGCAGGGGGACGAGAGGGAAAGGGGCCGTCCACACCCGCGGACGCCGCCGCCGAACTCCTCCAGCTGCTGGCCGTCGTCGCCAGGACCTCGCCGGCCCCGTCGGCCATCTTGGACGAACTGCTCGAAGGCCAGCCGCTGGGCGTGGTCACCGTACGGGGTGAGTCCGGGAACGTCGTCCGCCACCTGGGTTCAGGCATGCCCAGGAGCGCGCCGACCTTCGTGCGCACCGACGACTCGGCGGCCTTCGTCTGGGACCGGCGCCCGGTCGGCGGGATCATGCACGTCGTCGACGCGGGGGCGCCGGTACTCGGCTCCGTTCACAGACGGCTCGATGACGGAACGCCGGTTCTCACCGTCGGCGCGCTGCCGGCGGCACGACAGTGCCTGCCGACACCCTCCGCTCTCTCCGGCGAAGACAGCGCGGTGGTAGCCGTCACCGACGACGAGCACGGCTGGTCACCCGTTCCAGGAGCCTCCGTCACCCGTACCGGCTCCGGCTGGACCGTGGTCGTGCGGGCCGAGCGTGAGAGCGGGCCGAGCCGGGGCGAGGTGCGGCGGCTGGCGCTGTGTGACCGCGGCCAGATGCTGGTGTACGAGGCCGCACCACGCGTGGACGTGCTGGACGCCGTCGTCAGGCTGTCCCATGTCACGGCGGGCCTGAAGGGTCAGGCCGTGACCCTGCTGGACGGGCAGGCATCCGGGATGGCGGCCGCAGTGGCCGCCACCCGGCAGCGGAAGCCCGGCTCGGCCGCCGCCGCGGCCGTGACCCGGATGCGGGCCGTGGCCTGGCTCGGGCCCGGCCGCAAGCCGGTCGATCGCGACAGCGTCGACCGGGTCGTGGACTCCGTACTGCGGCTCCGTTCGGATGCGGCACTGCTGACCTCCCTCGGACCGGCCCTCTCCCGCGTGGGTGTCGCGGACATCGAGGAGCGACGGTACGGGCACCAGGTGGTGGCGCTCCTGGTGATGGAGAGGGAGTTGGAGAAGCGCTTCACCAAACCCCGCACCGCTGATGCAGGGGTGTTCGCCGACGCGTTGACCACCTATCTGCTCGCGCTCAACCAGGCGTCCCCCGAGACGGCGCCCTGGGCCTGGCAGCGCGTCATCAGGTACACGCGGGAATACCTCATGGGGCGCCGGCTGCGGCAAACGCGCTCACCCTCGATCACCTCCGTTCCCGGCTCGGCGCGGATGCTGTGGGAAGAGCTGGCGCAGCGGATGCCCTGGATCCGCTGGCTCGCCGAACCAGCCCTCGACCCGAAAGGGGGAATCGCCCTCTCACCGGCCGGCCTGGTGGACCTGCTCGTTCTGCTCCGCCCCCGCCAGGCCCCCGTGCTGTCGGATCAACGGCGCCACAGCCCGGACACCGGCGTACGGATCCAGTCCCTGTCCGGCCGGTTCACGCGGCTGTACCAGATCGCCGATCCGGCGCTCACTCCCCCGCAGCTCGACTCCCTGGCCACAGCGCTCAGCCCGCTGCTCCACGACCCCGCGCTCAGCGGTCGCATGGTGCAGGCTCTGACGCTGCCGCCGAAGGTGCGGGCGGCGGTGGAAGCACGAGTGGCAGCCGAGATCAAGGACGAGACCGCGGCCGAGCACCTGCTCGCCGTGCGCGTCGACGACCATGAGTCACCCAAGGCACTCCTGGTCAACCTCTCGCCACACACCGGCCTCTACCTTCACCTCGACGGCGAACCCACACGACTGGCCACCTGTGCCATCGAGCAGGAAGGAGCGTTCAACTACTGCACGAGTCCGGTGTCGATCTCCCCTGACAGCCAGGCACTGCTCGGCTCCCGCGCGGTGTCACTGGACGCAGCGCCCGTGCCCCTGGCCACGGGCACCAACGTGACCCTGCCGGCCCTGCCCGCCGACCTCTTCCGGGGCAGGGAGCAACAACTGGCGCGGCTCAGCCGGATCATCGGCGGCTCCGGCCCCCGGGCGGGCAGCCTCGTCTTCGGTACCCGCCGGGCCGGCAAGTCCTCCCTGGCCTACCAGGCGGGCCAGGACCCGCGGCTGCGCGGCCAGCTGTGGATCGACATGAGCAACACCCGCAAGAAGGTCCATGACTTCGCCGAGTGGAACCGGGCGATCTGCCGCGTGCTCGCCGTTCAGGCGCGCCGCCACCTCCGCATCACTCTCGACACCGAGGGCACGGACCTCGTCGAACTGCTCGCGGACCTGGACCAGGCGTGCGACGGCGGCGCACCGGTGGCCGTGGTCCTCGACGAACTGGATGTGCTGCTGCTTCCGGAACAGGGCAGCGACGGCCGGCGCACGGCGGGGCGACTGGGCAGCCTCGTCTGCCGCAACCTCGTACTCATCGGCACCGTCCAACGCTTCCACCGCTCGGTGCACGAGCTGAAGACCTGGCAGTCCATCGAGTGCCCCGCCGACCTGTCCTGGGCCGACGGAATCACGTACTTCCTCGGTCCGCTCGCCGACCGCACGGCAGGACCGCGGGTGGAATGGCTGCGCCGGGCCGGGGTCACGCCGCGCCACTTCGCGACGGAGATCGTTCCTCGTATCGGGCTGCGGCCGTACTTCTGGGCCCGCCTCCGCAATGACCTCGAAGGGCACATCCACGACGACCGGACCGGCTCCCGCCTGATCACCGGGTCCGATCTCCGTCACCATCTCGACCGGCTCGTGAGCGAAGACCCCCACCTCAACATGGTCATCGACGACGGCGTCGAACTGGACCCCGACGAACGCCGCCGACGGGACCTGTTCAGCGTGGAGGAACGGCGGATCCTCGCCCTGTTCGCCGTCATGCCGGCCGCCCGTAAGACGCTGCCCGCCGCCGAGGCGCTGCGCGTCGGGGGTGAGGCGGCAGTCAACGAACTGATCGACCGCGCCTATCTTTCCTACGTCCACGGCAGAGACCAGCTGTGCACCGCCGTGCCCATCTACCACACCTTCCTGCGAGCCCGCGCAACCGATCTGCTGGCCGTCACGCCCGGGGCGGAGCCATTCCCCGAGCCGGAGAGGAAGACGCCGGCGAACACCGGGCGGGCAGCGGGAACGCCGCCGACCGGAGGGTCGCAGACCGAGGCACCGACGACCGGAGCACCAGGCGTTCCGCTCGACGCGCAGCCGCAGCCGCAGCCGCAGCCCGATCCGGTGCGGAAGGTGACGGCGAAGGCGAAGGCGGATCCTGAGCGGTCGGTGGAAGCACCGCCGGCCGTACGACTGGACGAGGAGGTGCAGCGGGCGCGCACCGCCGTGGTGGCGGAACTGGCGCGGCAGAACACGTTGTCCCTGGGCGCCGCGGGCTCGCTCATCCTCGCTGCCGCACCGGAGATCTTCGCCACCGGGTGGGCGAGGACCGGCAGCCTCGCTCGCTTCCTCACCCGGCATCTGCAGGAGTTCCTCCGCGTCTCCCGCGACGGCGACGTCTATCTCGCCCGCCCGGGGGCGACGGTCACCGCGGAGGAGGAGCCGCGCTCACCGGCTGCCTTCGCGTCGGCGCCGCCCACACCGGAGGGCCGGGGCGGTCCGACCCCCGTAGACATCGAGATGGCACGGGCCGCCGTCCACGGTGCGCTGACCCTACGAGGGCCGATGCCGCTGCCTGCGGTCGGCGTCGTCATCAGGGGTGCCGTCCCGGCCATCGCCTCGTCCCGGTGGGCGGGTACGGGCAAACTGCGGAACTTCCTCACCCGGTTCCTGCCCGACTTTCCGCAGGTCACCGCCCGCAAGGGCATCACCGTTCTGCGACTGCCCACGGCCGGCGGCCCATCGGTCGCGCCGTCCGCGGTCGAAGCGGCGCGGGCCGCCGTGCTCAGCGCCCTGACGAAGCGAGGACGTATGCCGGTGTCCAACGTCGCTTCCGTCATCCACAGGTCGGTCCCGATCATTCACGCTTCCCGGTGGGCAGGCACGGGAAGTCCGGCGCTCTTCCTCAGCCAGTACCTGCCGGAGTTCCCCCAGACGACCGGCCCCGGCGGTGAGACCTGCCTCGAGCCTCCGACGACGACCGGCATGGATGCCGACGCCCCTGCGAGCACGGACTCGGACACTTCCTGAGGAGCGGCCCAGGGTGGGTCGGGGAAGTGCTGGTCGCAGCCGTTCGTTGGGGACTGCGGCCGGCACGCTCGCCCAGCAGCGGACGGCAAGGTTGCCGCCCGACGTCACGAACGCACCCGCATCCGCGGCGAGAAGGCATCCGCGGCGCGGGTCTCCAGCGGGCGCACCGGGTCGACCGCCTCGTGGTCACGAACGAAGCGGTCAGCAAGGCGCCACCGTGCGTAGATGCCTCCGATCCGCACGTCCAGCTTGTCGCTGCCCAGCTGTTCCACTGTTCCACGGCCCGGCTGGGACCACCGTCCACCGATCGCTTGAAGCAGCGTGGTCCGCACGTCGTTCACGGCATTCAACCGGTCAGTGGCGGCGAGCCGGGCACCGGCGGGGTCGTGGTCGACGACCAGTCCTGGAAGCACCAAGAGCGAAACCGACAGCACGGCCAGACCGGCCGCCACGACCGAGACCACGGCAACGGCCCGACCCGGCCGCTGACGGCCACGAACCGATCCCCCAGAGCCACCGGATCCCAGGGCAGAACCGGACCCGGCGAACCTGTGAGGTCACAGCACTGGCGGGCGTCCTCGCGGGGCAGGACGCGTCCGACCGCATCCCGCACGCTCTTGATCTCGTCGGCGTCGAAATCCGGGATGCCGATGCCGGACTCCTCCCCCGTGGCGGACACGAGCTCGGCCTGATCAATACTGCCGAGTCTGAGGAACTCCCCGGCCGGCGGAGGAACTTCCCCGGCCGGCAGTTCGCGGGGCCGAGGAACCGGCACGCAGGGCCACCCGCCAAGCCTGTCGTCGAACCCCGGCGGCGGAGCAAGCCGCGCCCGAACCGGGGACCGGGGCTGTCAGAGGGAGCCCTTAGCCTCGGTTCATGATCGGCGGGTGGTGTGACCGCGTTGAAGGAGGGGCCTGAAGTGGGCTGGTGGAACAGGAAGCCGGAGGACCGGCCGCGCTGGGTACTGGAGCCCCTGGTCGGGGTGGGGCCGCTGCGGTTCGGGATGGACTCCGACGAAGTGAAGGCCGCCCTGGGCGGACCGCGCGCGGGCAACGGGCAGGTCGCAGCGGACGGAATGTTCTGGCAGAACTACCAGGAGACGGGTCTGACCTGTATCTACGACCGGGGGATGATCCTGGTCGGCGTGGTGGTCGATGCCGTGAAAGGCCCCCTGGTACGGGTGGGGGAGATCGAACTGATCGGCCGGGTTCCGTCCGAGCTCCGTGCTGAGATCCACGAGTTCGCCCGCTCGGAGCGGATCGAGGTGCGGGTGAACTGGAGCGGGGACCCGGAGGTGGCGGCATGGGGGGCGTCCATGGGCACCGGGCGGGAACAGGGGCTGTCTGCCGAGGGCTGGCTGGAGCAGAAGGACACGGTGGCGACCTCAGCCCTGCTCGTCGGGCCCGGGCTGGCCCGGGACCCCTACACGACGGCGCCCGTCCTGCACTGGCGTGACGTCCGTGAACGGCCGAAGAACCCCGGGGCCTGGCCGGTGCTGCTCGACCACGTGCGCCCGCACTGGGAATGGGTGCCGCTGGAGCGGGTCGGGCCGCTCCGGTTCGGGATGAGCCCACTGGAGGTGACGGCCGCCCTCGACGGCGAGGTGCCGGCAGGCCGAGTCGGCCACTTCCCGTTCTGGTGGTTCGCCAAGGACGGTCAGTGGAATCTCAGCGAAGACCTGTTCGAGAAGGCCGGGGTGAGCGCGCACTACTGGCGGCATCCGGACGGCGTTCCGCGTCTGGGCGCGGTCACCTCGTACGGCCGCACCGGGCCGCAGGTCCTCCACGCCGGCATGCCGCTGGTCGGCGTGACACCCTCCGTCCTCGACGCGGCCATCATTCGGCATGCCGAGGACAACGACCTGGGCCTGCGGTTCGGCCCGAGCGGCGCAGCTGCCTGGGAGGGGCTCCAGCTGGCCCTGAATGTGACGAGGGTCGAGGACGCCACGGTCAGCGAGGCCACGTTCTGCGCGGAGGAATGGGAGATGTAGGGGCGGGTGCCGGTCAGATCCCGACAGGAACAGCGTGTACGGCGCTGAGCACCGAAGCTGTCCGGACGGGCCATCCCTCGCGCAGGTCACAAGTCCTGTAACCAGTGCTGTAGTTGACGAAGCCGGCCAACTACAGCACTCGGATGAGGAGTTCCTGGTAGAGCTCCGCACGCGCAGCATGCGAGTGTCCCTGTCCGAGAGGACAAATGTCGTGGCCCAGCGGTTGCCGGGCGTGCCATGATCAGCCGCATGACCGAATTCTCAGCACGGAAGGGCGGCCACCGCCCCGTCCGATGAAGTGGCCGGACGAGGCCGTGTCCGCGGGACACGCCACGACCGCCGCCCACCCTGCCCGCATCGCGGTCCTCGACGCGATACGCACCGACCGCACCGGGCCCGTACCCGTCCGGCTGCTTCAGCTCTCCCGGACCGACGACGCCTTCGTACGTCGTGAGGTCATGGACCTCCTGTCATCCACCGGGGGAAGGCATCCTTGGCCCGAAGCCACCGAGGCCGCGCTCGCCCGACTCGCCGACCCTGATGAAGAGGTACGGCGCCGAGCCGCACATCTCGTCGTGCACGCCGGAGGCAGCGACGTCGCGCTCCGGGCCCTGCGTGAACTCACCGAGCCGGTGGTGCGCACTGCCCTGGCCGATTCGCTCCGCAGCTCCGTCGCGCACCTGCAAGACGACCCCCTGGCCTCCGTCCGCTTCCTCGCCCGACTGGAAACCCTGAGCGCCGCCCCTCCGCAGCAGTGGCCGCAGCTCGACAGGGCGCTGCTCGCCGACGCCCGGGAGGCCGCACGCCACCTCGAAGGCGTCGGGCGGCGCTGGGGTCGGGTCCTGTACGGGCTGGAGCGCGAGCGTCACGTCTACGCCGTGGTGGCGCGACTCCTTGAAGATCCCGCCACCCGGGACATCGGCGCAGGGCTGGCCCGGGAGGCCTGCCATGACTTGCGGGCGGCCCCGGTCGCACTCCTGCCCCTGCTCGTCCGTCACTGCGGACGAGGAATCAGCTCGGCCATGGCCAAGGCTCTCACCACCGCCTCCATCTCGGAGGCTGCGATGCGCACACATGGTGCGCTGATCGCCGAGGTCCCCTTCACCTGATTTCTCCCAGGAGGCTCCGTCCTTTAGGGCGGGGAGGAATGGGTCCTTGGAGCGGAGCCGCGAAGCGGCGGAGTTCTCTGCACATCT
>NZ_JBHYVA010000014.1:25197-32202 GCF_042750055.1 Streptomyces sp. NPDC059456 | reverse complement strand
GGTTTGCCAAAGTGTTTAATACTCAAGCGCTTGTGCGCACGCTGTGGATGGTTGAACTATATCTGAATGCACCTGTAAGGGCGGCGGGTGCGAAATAACAGGGGCGGGGCGCCCCACCCCCACTTCGGCCGCGCCGCCGCCGACTTGCACGTGGCCCAGCCGGCGCTGAGCCGCCAGATCCAACGGCTCGAGAAGTATCTCGGCGCACGACTGCTGGACCGGGTGTCCCAGGGCACCCGGCTCACTCCGGCCGGCCAGACGTTCCTCCCCCAGGCCCAAGCCCTGCTGCACGCCGCCCGCCAAGCCGAACAGGCCGTGCGCGAACAGGCCGAGACCGAACGAATCGCCATCGGCTACGTGGAAGACCTGGTGATCACTACCGCCGTACGGGAACTGCGCCGCCGTTACCCGAACGCCGAGATCACCACCCGGTACCTGAGCTGCCGCGACATCGGGGCGCTGTCCGACAAACGCGTCGACGCCCTGATCGCGCGAGCCCCGTTGCCGCTCGCAGCCGACGACGTCCTTACCACCCCGCTGTACGAGGAGCCCCGGATGCTCGTGGTCCCGCGCGGCCACCCCTTGGCCGACCGCACGTCGGTGACCGCAGAAGAACTGGCCGGTGAGGCAGCGGCGCCCTGCGCGTTCGAGACTGAGGACTGGACTTCCTACCGGCTCCTCGGGGCCGACGTGCCGCCGATCGAGAGCTACGAGGACAAGCTCGAACTCGTTGCGAGCGGCAGGGCGATCGCCGTGCTACCGGTCGGCGATCGGCGTAGCTCACTGCGCCCCGACCTCGTCACCGTCCCGGTCGAGGGCTCTCCTCCCAGCCAGGTCGTCCTGGTCAGCCGCAAGGACGACCCGAATCCGATGATCAGGAATCTCCGGCTGGTGGCGAAGGCCATCCTGACCGCCCCGGCAGCCTGACCGGGCTCACCTTCTCCCATTGGCGGCCAGGCCGGCAAGGCGGTGCGCATCCGGCGCACGGACCTGGCCCATCTGCTGCCACGGATGCCGCCTCTGGAGCAGACCGTCGCCGACATTGCGTAGGACGCCTCGAACTGGACTTCCCGGTGCTCCGGCCCAGGGCCGATGGCCTGGTCATCGCCATGGTGGCGCTGTCGGCGGAGTGGCCCGCCTGGTCGAAGAAGCAGGCCCGTGCCGCCCGGATGGCCTGCGCGGTGTGCGAAACGGCCGACGCCCTGGCGCGTAACGAGTCCTGACCACTGAGTGGCGCGAGGGAAAGTTGAGCTCTTTCGTGAGGGGCAACCCCATTGCTTGATCATGCCCTGATCTGCACCTTTACTGGCTCATGCGTTGCCGCTCTGCGATCATCCACGCATGCTCATGCTCAATGATGACTTCGGACATCTCTGCTACGACGTGACCGGTGAAGGCTCGCCCGTCGTGCTCGTGCACGCCGGTGTCGCCGATCACCGCATGTGGGACGCAGTCGTGCCCGCTCTCGCGGAACGGCACACCGTGGTCCGCTACGACCTGCGCGGTTTCGGCGAGTCCGCGCCTCCCCGCAGTGCGTTCCGTGAGACCGATGACCTGCTCCGTCTCCTGGATCACCTCGGCCACGAACGTGTCCGGCTCGTGGGCGCGTCCTGGGGTGGCCGCGTGGCCCTGGACTTCACGCTCACCCACCCGGATCGGGTGCACTCTTTGGTGATGCTCGCCGCGCCATGGCCGCGCTATCACTGGTCCGCGGACATGATCGCGTACGACGAGGCCGAGACGGCGGCCCTGGAGGCAGATGACCTGGAGGCCGCCGTACAGATCAACCTGGACATGTGGCTGCGCGGCCCCTCTCGCGGCTGGGACGACGTGGCTGACGGACTGGCCGACCGGCTCGGTGGCGCGGTGCGGACATCGCTGGTGAACCAGGACACCGTCGGGCAGCACTCCCAGGGTCCTGCGACCGGCGACCTCGCCGCCGTCCGCGTCCCCACCCTGGTGGGCGTCGGCAAGCTCGACGTCGCCGACTTCCAGGACATCGCCCGCCGCTACGCTGCCGAGATCCCCGGCGCCACGCTGGTCGAGTTCGCTGCCGCCGCGCATCTCATCGCCCTGGACACGCCCACCGAACTCAACGCTGCAATCGGTCCGTTCCTTGCCCGTTAGGGCGCGTACCGAATTACGACGGCGGACCCGTTCGCCTCGTATCATGCCGCACGGGAGCCATCCGGCCGGAGGTGACAGATGTCGCTGCGGCGCAAAGCGTGGCAGACGCACTCGGCGTGCCGGTGCAGGCGCCCACGGTCAAGGTGGGTGTCGGTCGCGAACTCGGGCCCGGCCAGGAACCTGAGACTTTCGGTGGAGGGTGCCGGCGTACGTTCCTCCCGATGGTCAAGTGAAATGAAAGCGCGGGGATGACCCCTCCACCGGTGGCCCGGCCCCCGAGTCCATCCGCTGCTCCCCGCACACCCGGAGGTGACCCCGCGATCACGTTTGAGTCCTGCCCGGCCGTGCCCTGCTCCCCGCACACGCGTGGGCTGCCGCGGCTACCCAAACAGGGCTTGATCAGGAGGGCGGGGAATCCGAACGACGCGGGCCCACCTCGCAGCACGGAGCAACAGCGGCGCGGGAGCTGTGTCGCGCGCCGAGGTGGACGGCATACCCGCGGCCAGCTCGATCATCCGGCCCGCCACGGGACTGTGGATCGCCTGCGACGAGACCGGCGCGATCCTGTCGGGACACGGCACACCGTCGGTGTCCGCCACAGACGAACTGAGTGCCGCCCTGGTCTCGGTCAGCGTCTCCATCAGTGAGGAACGCCGCCCACTGACACTGTCGACCCTCATCCGGCTCATGCCCGAGGTACAGGACTTCCGGCGCACCGGATCCACCTCGTGCGACCTCTTCGACATCGCGACCGGGGCGCTTGACGCCTACGTCGGCATCGGCACCAAGCCGTGGGACGTGGCTGCGGGCTGGGCGGCCGTACAGGCCACCGGCGGGCGGTGCCTGGAGTTCCCCGTGGCGGACGGACAGACCGCCTACGTCCTGGGCACACCCGGTGTTGCCGAACGCGTCGCTGCCATCGTCGAGGAGCACGCCGCCGCTTTCCTGGCCACCCAGAACCGCACACGGCAACGGGAGGCCGGCTGCCCCGTGGTGACGACGAAGGCAGCGACCTCCCGTTCCACCATGGCGGCTGCCGGCGGATCCAGGGAGGCGCCCCTCACCACCGCGCCCGGCACTCGTCCGCAGCCCGCCTTCGAGCCACCCCGTAATGGGCCCGGACGGTAGCCGGACTCAGCGGAAGACGCCGTGTCGGCCGAGCCTCAGATCGGACAGGGCATCCTCGTGCTGAGCGTTCGTCAGCGGCGGTACCTGTGACAAGGGGAAATACCCAAGCTCCAGCGTTTCCGCATCCTTGCCGCCCAACTGTCCGCCGACCACCGAGCAGCGGAAGAACACGGTGATCGGCTGGACCGCATCGCCGTTGGGGTAATCGTGTCGGTACTTCGTGTACACGCCGAGCAGCGCGTCCGCGCACACCTGCAGCCCGGTCTCCTCCTCCGTCTCCCGTACCGCCGCCTCGGCGGCCGACTCACCCAGCTCGATCGCCCCGCCGGGAAATCCCCACGCACCGTCGTCCCCGCGCCGCTGCAACAGGACACCGTCGTCGGTGACCACGCACGCGCCGGCGAAGTTGAGCTGGATCAAAGAATTCCCGACCTGGGATCGAATCCAACCGATATAGTTCGACATAAAGAACGCCCCTCCTTGCCAATGAACTTGTGGAGACCGTATATGTTCCCGGGCAAGGGTGGAGAAAGGGGTGCTGAAACGATGACGCAAAAAGACGCAGGGCGGCTTCCGCAGCACGGCGGGGCGGCTTATGAGGTCGCGCGAGATGCTTTCCAGCAACCCATCGGTCACGCCGCCGGCCAAGTGTCGGCGGGGGTGGGGGAATAGGCTCAGAAGCGCGACCGGTGGACACCTTTGTCGAAGCCGACCGGACCTACTGGTTCGCCCACACCGACCGGAAAGGGGCCACCGGTGACCTCGTAGTCACCGCATAAGCCAGGTGAAGCCAGAGAACCCCACTCAGCCTGACCCGTAGGTCGATGGCGCAGTGCCCGGGAAGCGCTCGGGGCGCCACCGCCCGGCGCTGGGGAGGCGGGCCCGCCCTGGATGAGCCCCGCACCGTAGGAAGCCCGAGCCGCCGAGCAGCCACAGCCCGCCGTGCCCAACCGCGCGCTGGGCCGGGCGGACACGAGCCGGAACCCCTCCCCACCCCGTCCGGGGGAGCCGCCACCGTCGGCTCGGGCCGTGCGGGCGCGGCGGGGTGGGCTGGGGCGCTGTTGGCAGGGGGTGTCGTTCCCGGCCGAGCCGGACCGTTCCCTTATGGCTGTGCGCCGCCAGACGGTCAACGTCCCGCTGAGTGGGGAGTGCCGGCGTCACTGGGCGCGCGCTGCCTGGCCAGAATGGTCCTCCAGGACCATGACGAGCGCTAGTTCGGCCGCCAGCCCGGACAGCGCCGTTCCGACCGGAGGCTGCCACTGATGAGTTCCCGTCCCGAGACCGCCCGCACCCTCGACCTGGAACCCCACCCCGAAGGGGGCTGGTACCGCAGGATCTACACCTCGCCCGTCACCGTTGCGCATCCGGCCGGCCGGGGCCAGCGGCCGTCGGCCACCCTGATCCACTTCCTGCTGGCACCGGGGGAACGGTCCCAGTGGCACGCGGTGGCCAGCGACGAAATCTGGCTCTGGCGCGACGGCGGCCCCCTCACGCTGTACATCAGCCCGCCCGGGCCGACACCGACCACGGTCACCGAGTACCGCCTGGGATCGCACCGTTGTCCTGGCGCGGAGCTGGAGGTGTGCGTTCCCGCCGGCCACTGGCAAAGCGCCTGCCCCGCCGGCGATGAAGAGGTCCTGGTGAGCTGCGTGGTGACACCTGGGTTCGATTTCGCCGACTTCACACTCCTCACACCGACGTAGCGGGGCGAAAGACGCCGGTTGCTCGTCCTGGGGTCTGGCGGGTGCTCTAACAGTTGCGGCCAATCGCAGGCGCGGGCCCGGACTGCCGGGTGACGCTGTCGCGCTGGCAGCCCGGGCCGTAGGGCCGGTGTGCTGGGCGTGGATGCCGCGGATCTGGGCCCCGCTCCTGGGTGATGAGGTGAGCCGCCACCGGCATCGACGCGTCGCCCATCCGCTACCGCCGGGGCTCGTCCGCGGCTCGTCGCCGACCGTTCGTGGGGGCTGTCGTGCCCGCGCCCGGCCACTTGTCCGCGCGGGCTTGGCTACTTGCGTTGTAGCTGCATTTCGTCGTCGCGGATCCAGTCGTAGTGTCCGCCACCAGAGCCTGCCTGCGGGGTCTCGTAGTAGGTGTGGCGCTGCCATTTTGCCGGGGGGGGCCTCCAGGTGCCGCCCGCTTCCGGGCGGGTTCACATCACCGAGGTGTCGTCGCGTACGAACAGGGCGCAGAGCCTGCCGTTGCGGGCGGGGCGGGATCGTTTCCCCGGTGAACGGATACCCCCAGCAGGGTGAGTTGGCGGCCGCAGCCGTGTCCGGGCTGGGCCGGCCCGCGCTACAACCCTCTACGTGCGACAAGGCGGGACGGCCGCCGGGGTGCCGGCCGCGTGCGCGGCGGGCGCGGTCGCGAAAGTGACTGCTTTGGGTGATGGGAGATGTGGATGCGTCCGATGTCCATGGGCCGGCTGGTGGCTCTCGCCTCGGCGGCTCTGCTGCTGGCCGGTGCGGCGAGTGCAGGGTCGGCCACCGCGGTCCCGGCGAATGCCGATCGCGGCCGGGCCGCTGAGGCACTGAACTGGGTGGCGCTGGGAGACTCCTACAGCGCGGATGTGATGGTCCCGCCGTGGGACGCTCCCGCTGACAGCGACGGGTGTGGCCGTTCCGGGTTCAACTGGGAGGCGATGCTGGCGCGGGATCTCAACGCGGAGCACCCGGGCTGGGTGAACGTGACCGACGTGACGTGCGGCGCGGCCACGATCGCGGCAGGGGTTCTGGGGCCTCAGCCGGCCGGCATGCTCTTCGGCCCGCCTTCCAACGGCAAGGACCATGGCGGCTGGGTCACCAAGCGGCCGCAGATCGACGCGGTCAACGCCGACACCGACATCGTCACGGTCGGTATCGGCGGCAACGACTTCGGCTTCGGGGACATCCTGAACAACTGCCTGGCCATCGGAGCCGAGCAGACCCTGCCCGTCAAGTACTGCAAGACGTACTACGAGTCCGAGGCAGGGCAGCACTGGCTCAACGAGCGCTTTCAGATCCTCGAGGTCGGCCTGCAGACCCTTGTGGCGGACATCCACTCCAGGGCTCCTGGCGCGAAGGTGTTCCTGCTCGGGTACCCCGCCATCGTGCCTTCCGCGTTCGGCTGCTCGTACGGCAACTTCCACCAGCTCGGCACGGTCCGGCTGACCAACGACGCACCGTACCTCAACTCCCTGCAGCAGCAGCTGAACCAGAAGGTCGCAGACGCGGCCGACGAGAACCAGGCCGTGTACGTCGACACCTACACCTCGAGTACAGGGCACGGCGTGTGCGCCACCGGCTCCAACCGATGGATGTACGGCATCTTCTCGAACCTGGTCATGCCGCCCGGCGTGGACAAGCCCGCCGACCCGGCGCAGTACCAGTGCCCGGCCCGCGAACAGGTACCCGCGGAGCTCCCCAAGGGCGAGGCATGCACCTTCGTCCACCCCAACTACTACGGCGCCGTCAACCAGCGCAACCAAGCCGAAGCCGCGTTCCAGGCCGCCGGCCTGACCCCGTAAACGACCGGCCTGGCGCTGCGCGAACCAGCCGGCACCGCTGCGCCAGGTCCCGTCAAGGCTGGCCGTCGGGGATCCGCGCGTAGCCAGTCCGTGGTCCCGGCCAGGCCGAGTCTGTGCCGGCAGTGGCTGCCCGGCGTGCCGAAGCGGGTCGCCAGTCCTGGCCAGTGCTTGCGCCTGCTGAAAACATGCTCGACCCGATTGTGGTCGCGGTAGGCGGCGCGGTCGTAGTTCGGTGGACTGCCACCAGC
>NZ_JBHYVA010000014.1:11087-25187 GCF_042750055.1 Streptomyces sp. NPDC059456 | reverse complement strand
GGGGGCCGCGGCCAAAACCCCGCCGCCCCCTGTGGGGGGGGGGGGGGGGGGGGGGGGCGTGGGTGGGGTGCACCCCCCCCCCCCGCCCCCCCCCGCTTCCGGTTGGCGATCTGATCGGTGCGCTTCCCCGGTACTGCGCGAGCACGGGGGTGTGGGCGGTGTTCGGTCATTGCCGGCTTGAAGCTGGTGCTGGGGGCCTGTACCGGGTGTCCTTCGGCTTGGGGTGCCGTTGGTGATCAGGAACCTCGGTGCCGGTGCCGCCCCGCGGAGCCGGCCCCTGTGCTGAGGGCGGCGGGGGAGTTCCGTGTGGTCGCCGGGCTGTGTTCGCCCCCCCCGTAAACGAGAACGTTCACACAGCGCAGGAGACGCTCGACTTCGGCTGACCTGAGGGCTACGTGGCTGGGCAGAATCGCCCTGCCCGGCCCCGCAGCCCGTTCTGGGCTCTCAGAGGGCGGTTCGTGAGTCTTTGAGCGTTTCTGTCGTCGCCTGATGGCGTGGGTGTGTGCGGAATCCACTGATCCGCAGCCGGTGGTCTGCTGGGGTGGCGGGGCGAGTGAGCGGAAGCCGTACCCGAGTGACTCATCGGATGGCAGTGGTTCCGGCAGAGCAGTTGAGCTGCTCATGTGCGGCGGGGCAAGAAGAGTTCCGCCTGCAGCCCGCCGCCAGGTGCGGCGGCGAGGTGAGCTGTGCCGCCGTGGAGTTCGGCGACCCATCTGACGATGGCGAGGCCGGTGCCGGTGCCGGTGCTCGCAGCTCCGGTGACACGGCGTTCGAAGAGCCGTTCCCGGTCCTTGGCCGGAACACCGGGGCCGCGGTCGCGCACGACGATGCGGCCGTCGGCGACGCGCACGTGGACCGGGGTGCCGCCGCCGTGCCGCAGCGCGTTTTCGACCAGATTGCGGACCGCCTGCGCGAGCAGTTCGGGGTCGCCGACGACGATCGTGGCCTCGGTTGTGACCGCGACGCCAGTACGGTCCGGGAGTTCCTCGACGGTCTGTTCGACGAGCTGGTCGATGCGGAGCGGGGTCATCTCGACCTCATGCGTGCCGGCCTCGACCCGGGCACGGGCCAGCAGGCCGGTGACCAGCCGGCCGAGCCGCTCGACCAGCCGGAGCGCCTCGTCAAGCGCAGCGGGTGCCCGGGCGAGTGAGGCGCTGCCGCCTTCCACCACCAGGCGCAGGGTGGCCAGTGGCGTGCGAAGCTCGTGCGCGGCCTCGGCAAGGAACTGTTCCTGCTGGTCGAGCCCCCGCAGAGCGGGGCGCATCGCCCGCCCGGACAACGCGTGCCCGACCGCGGCGGCGGCCAGGACCAGTGCGGCGCAACCCAGAACGAGCCAGCGGACGAGCCGGGCGTGGGCGGCCTGGCTCTGTGAGGAGTCGGCTCCCACGAGCACGGCGGCGCCGATCCTGTCGTTGTCCCAGACGGGGGCGGCGGCCCACTGGACCTCCCGGCCGCCACTCTCGGTGGCGATCAGGACGGTTTCCTGGTCGTCCTGGACCTGCTGCCAGATCTCGTCCAGGCCCGCCTGGTCGGGCAGGCTGGTGGGTGCGTGACGGATCCGGGGCGAGCCGGTCGGTGGTGCCTGGATGACGCCGAGCATCTCGGCGCTGAGAGCCAGGTCGTCCTCCTGCAGGGCGTCGAGGTGCAGCACGCCATTGTCGAAGTACACGGTGCGGGCGAGGCCGTCGGCCCGGTGGCTGACGCTGTTGTCGAGATCGTTCGTACGCGACTGCGCGTCGGTTCGGACTGCCAGCAGGGCGAGGACCAGCAGACACGCGGTGGTGGTGGCGGCGAACAGCAGCGTCATCACCCACCGGGCGCGGTGCAGGCGCGCCATGGCGGGGGTGCGCGGCATCACAGTGCGGCGGCCGGGTCGGCAAGCTGGTAGCCGACGCCGCGCACGGTCGAGATGACCTCGGGCGGCCCGAGTTTGCGGCGCAGCTGGCCTATGAGAACGTCAACGACGTTGGAGAGTGGTTCGGCCTGTTCGTCCCAGCAGCGTTCGATGAGGTCGGTGCGGGTGACCACATCGCCGGCGCGCAGCATCAGGACCTCCAGGACGGCGAACTCCTTCGCGGTGAGGGTGAGCAGCACGCCCGCTCGCCGCACGCGGCGGCGCGGGAGGTCGAGTTCGAGATCGCCTGCGCGCAGTACTGGCAACCGTGCGGGCTGGCTGCGGCGGCACAGGGTGCGCACGCGTGCAATGAGTTCAGCGAACGCGAACGGCTTGACGAGGTAGTCGTCGGCGCCGTGCTCGAAGCCGGCGACCCGGTCGGTGACCGCGTCGAGGGCGGTCAGCAACAGGACGGGCAGCGTGGAGCCCCGTTTGCGGTGGGCGGCGAGGAGGGTGAGGGCGTCCCCGTCGGGCAGGGTACGGTCCGCGACCAGACAGTCGTAGGTGTTCACTGCGAGCTTGAAGTCCGCGTCGGCGAGATCGGCGGCGAAGTCGACGGCGAAGCCCGCGTCGCGCAGACCGCTGGTGATCACAGGGCCGAGTTCGGGGTCGTCTTCGACGACGAGTACACGCATGTCGGGTGAGCCTAGCGGGTCGAAATACCACCGAACGTCGGGGTGACGCTGATCGCGCTGGTACGAGCCGCCGCGGTTGTCGCAGGTGCCTGCTTCCTCATGTTCGTCTCATGAACGGGCTGTCAGTGTGCGGGCATGGCAAGAATTCGTACCCACGCAATCGGCATGACCGCGGCCGTTCTGGCGGCCACCGTCCTCGCGGCGGGCTGTGTGCCATCCGCACAGGGGGTGGACGCCGACCTGGCGGGCGGCCCGCGCGCGGTGGTGCGCGTGGACCAGGTCGGCTACACCCCCGGCGAGGCCAAGCAGGCCTACCTGATGACCTCCGTCCCCGCGTCCATGGCGTCCTTCCGTGTTCGCGACGCCTCCGGGAAGGAAGTCCTGAAGGGCAAGGCCGGCGCGTCCACCGGGGTTTGGAACAGCAGATACAGGGCCGTCCACACCCTGGACCTGTCTGCTCTGACCGAGCCCGGCGACTACCAGATCGAGGTGTCCGGGCCCGTCACAGCGACCTCCCCGACGTTCCACATCGCCGCAGCGCACGAGCTGTTCGGCAAGCTCGTCCAGGACAACGTCCGCTTCTTCCAAGCCCAGCGCGACGGTGCCGACGTCATCCCCACGGAACTGCAACGCAAGCCCTCCCACCTGGCCGACCGCCAGGCCACCGTTTACGACACCCCCGTCTACGCCGACGACGAATCGGTGCTGACCGCGCCCCTCAAGCGCGTAGCAGGCCCGGTCGACGTCGCAGGCGGCTGGAACGACGCCGGCGACTTCCTCAAGTTCACCCACACCGCCTCCTACTCCACCGCGAGTCTCCTGCTCGCGCAGCGCACCACACCCGTCGGCGGGAAGGACCTGGCCGCCGAGGCACGCCACGGGCTGGACTGGCTGGACAAGATGTGGGACGACAAGTCCCGCACCCTCTACGTCCAGGTCGGGCTCGGCAAGGGCGACACCGATGACGGCAGCGGCAAGATCCGCTCCGACCACGACGTGTGGCGGCTCCCGGAGGCGGACGACGCCCTCGACGTCCAACCCGGCGACCCCGATTACCTGATCAAGCACCGGCCGGTGTTCCGCGCGGCACCCCCCGGCAAGCCGATAAGCCCGAACCTCGCCGGACGCGTCGCCGCCACCTTCGCCCTGGCGGCCCAGCTCGACGCCACCGACAACCCCGCTCGGGCCCAAGAGGAACTGGAGAAGGCCGCGCACGTCTACGCCCTCGCCGACACCAACCCCACCGGCCGGCTGGTCACCGCCTTCCCGCACGGCTTCTACCCCGAGGCGTCCTGGCAGGACGACATGGAGTTCGGCGCCGCCGAACTCGCCCTCGCCGGCCGGGCCCTCGACGACAGCCGCGCCGCCGCGTGGACCAAGCAGGCCGCGCACTGGGCCAAGCAGTACGTCACCTCGGACGGCCTCGGCACCCTCGGGCTCGGCGACGTCAGCGCCCTCGCCCACGCCGACCTCGCCACGCTCCTCGACGACAACGCCGTTGCAGGCACCGAAGTCACCCGCGACCAACTCGTCGCCGACCTCAAGCGCCAGCTCGACGAGGGCAGCAACCGCTCGGCCCGCGACCCGTTCCGTGCCGGCGCCGTCTACACCGACTTCGACTCCGTGCCCCACACCTTCGGCCTGGCCGCCACCGCCCAGCTCTACCGCCGCGTGACCGGCGACAGCCGCTACGACACGTTCGCCACCCAGCAGCGCAATTGGGCCCTGGGTGCCAACGCGTGGGGCTCCTCCTTCGTCATCGGCGCAGGCACCACGTTCCCGCACTGCCCCGAGCACCAGGCCGCCAACCTCGCCGGCGATCTCAACGGCGAAGGCGACATCCTCCTTGGCGGCGTGGTCAACGGCCCCAATGCCGCCGCCAAACTGAAGGACCTGAACTCCTTTCCTACCATGCGCAAGTGCCCAACCGACCAGACCAACCCCTTCGCCGACTTCGACGGCCGCGGCGGCGGCTTCATGGACCACGTCGGAGCCTGGCAGACGGTCGAATCCGCGGATGACTTCACCGCCACCGCACTGCTCTCCTTCACCCTCTCTGCCACCCCCCAGAACGCCGGTACCAAGCGCAACTGACGGCAAACGTCCTGCGTCCCAGCGTTCCACCCCCGTGAAGACCGCGTCCGAACCGTCAGAGGGCGGTCCGGCTCGTCAGTCCCATCCGGTACCCACCCGCCTGCCATACCGGCGAGTGACCGGCAGGACCCGAGTGTGGCGAGCACCGCCCGCGGCCGTGGCACCCGGCCCAGGGGTGGGGTGTGCGTGTTGAAGCCCTCCAGCGAACGCGATCGTGCTCTTCAGGGTGGAGATCTCTTCGGCTTCGTCTGGCGCGCCGGAACAGGCTGCCCGTGGCCGTCGGGCACCGCGCTCCGCAGGCGACCGCGCAGCAGGCGGCAGACACCGCGGTTCCTTACGCCGCAGCCGCGTCGAGCACGGCATCGCCCACCTCAGAAGCCGGCGAACACTCGCCCGGCGCGACCACATGAGCGACACGATCCAGGCCGTCGCCGGACTGCTCTCACACCCGCAGACCGTCCGCGGGGCGAGTCGGCGACAGTGACCACCAGGCCAACCTGCATTTTTCGGCGTCGCATCGCCAACTGTGCACGAGCTCGTAAAGGGTGTGTTGAAGGTTGGTCTCGATAAGGCCAGGGTGGTGTTTCACCCGGCGAGGGGGAGGTTTCGCCACGCTGTGCGGGGTTGAGCCCCGTGGAAGCAGTCCCCCTGGCCGTGCACGGCAACGGAGACGGCTGAGCGCCGCTACAAGTTGTCGTCGGATGCTTTGGCGGTACGGGTATCGGCGTCTGTGAGCTCCTCCAGCTCACCCATCGTGTCGAGACGGTAGAGCAGTACCAGCGCCGGACCGACCAGGACAATGGCGATGACCGTGACGATCACCAGCCAGCGCAGGAGCACTGCGCCGAGGCTCGGCTGGGTTCGGACCGCGCGGTGGGCGATTGGGGAGCCGAACGCAACCCAGCACCGCGTCGGACCCCTCGATGAACAGCACCCGGGACTGCATTCCGTGGGCGAGGGCGCCGGACCCATAGGCGCCGGCATTCACGCCGGTCTCTTCGGCACCGCCGCGGGGCGCGGTCGGCGAACAGCCTGGCGAACTCCCTTCCGAGGATCACCACCCGGCGGGGCGTGATGTGATCCTGCATCGGAGGTCAGCCTCTGGTGGCGAAGCCGGGGAAGAGGGTCATTGCGCCGTCGACGAAGAGGGTGGTGCCGACGACGTAGTCGAACAGGTCGGACGCCATGGCGACGACGGCGTTGGCGATGTCGTCTGGGTCGCCCACGCGGCCGTACGGGATCAGGCGCAGTAGGTCGGCCTCTGCCTCGGGGGTGGACCAGGCGTCACGGTTGATCGGCGTACGGATGGCGCCGGGTGCAACCGCGTTGACCCTGATCCGCTGAGACGCCAGCTCCTGGGCGAGGTCTGCATCAGCATGCCCACGCCGCCCTTGGAGGAGGCATAGTTCACGTGCCCCGACCACGGCATGATCTGGTGGACCGAGCTCATACAGATGATCTTCCCGGCCGACCTGGACACCTCAGGTACCACCCCGCGCCGCGCAAACTCTTTGGCGGCCTCCCTCGCGCACAGGAACTGGCCGGTCAGATTGACGTCGATGACCTTCTGCCACTGGGCAAGCGTCATCTCCACTACCCGCGCGTCCCGCTGGAGGCCCGCGTTGGCCACCACGAGCTCTCCTTGGGCGTTGCGGATGGCACGCCCGCTGGGAACGGGAGACGCGCACGAGGAAGGCCGGGAGCAGGCCGGCTCGTCTGGACAGACGCAGGAGCCGTCGCAGTCCCGGCCCCCAGACGAAAGCATTCGTGTGGCGGGCGACACAGACCGGCGCGCCACACAGCCGCATTTCGACCGGGCACGTCACTCGGTCGGGCTACGAGCTCCGACGGCCCTCGGCATCGAGGCGTAGGCCGTACGCCGCGAGATCCACGGACAGGGTGGGAGCGAGCAGTCGAAGCCCGCCGGCAGCATGACGACGAGGGCAGGAATGCGCAGGCCCCGGCCGGAATCCGGGATCCGACGGCCGATCAGCTGTGCGCTCGGCGGACCCTGTCCTCGGCGGTGAGGGGCAGACGGCGGTCAGCAGTGCAGCGGGCGGTGATCGCCAGGAAGAGGGTGATCCCCGAGCAGGATGAGGATGCGGAGCGAGAAGCATGCCTCACTCTCCCCAGGGCGTGATCCCCCAGTGCACGGTGTGGCGCGAGTCGGGCGCCAGACCGACGAGCCCCGTGCCGCTGCGGAAGGCGTCCGGCGGGCAGGTCATGGGCTCGATGGCGATGGCGCGTCGCCGCTCCGCGGGTGGCAGGGTGTCTCCGGTGTAGAGCTGCACGTAGTCGGCGCCCGGCCCGAGCCACACGTCCGTGCCGATGGCACCCGATGGGTGGGCCAGGCGGATCACGGCTCGCCCGTTCGTGTCACGGTCCAGGTCGCCGAAGGGGGTATCCAGCCTAAGCGCCCCGACCGCGCGCGGTGTCCGCAGGTCGTACTCCGTCCCGGCGACCGGCTCGGCCGCCACGGGCAGACCACGCTCGTCGGTGATCAGCCGCGTCCGTGCGGGGACGGTCAGTACCGCCTCGTCTACGGCTGCGGTCCCCGCCATGACGTAGGGATGCTGGCCGAAGCCGTAGGGCGCTGCGCTCACGCCGAGGTTGCGCGCCGTGACGGCAACCTCAAGACCACCGTCACCAAGGGTGTACTCGACACTGACATGGAGGTGGAACGGATAGCCCGGCTGTGGCCAGAGTTGCGCGTCCAGTACGGCGCGGTCGCCGCTCTCCTCCACCACCCGCCAGGAGACCCAGCGCAGCAGCCCGTGGAGGGCGTTTGAGGCGGCCGGCTCGGTGAGCGGCAGTTGCAGCTCCTGTCCGTCCCAGCCGTACCGGCCGTCCCGGATCCTGTTGGGCCATGGCACGAGGATCTGGCCGCGGCCTCCGGTGATCAGGTCCTGTGCCGCGAATCCGTTGATGACGGCGCGCCCACGGACGGTGTACGACCGGAGCGCGGCGCCCAGCTCAACGACGACAGCCTCGTGCGAGCCGTGTCGGAGCGTAAGTTGGCGTCCGGTGCGGCTCTCCTGCACGCATGGCCTCCTTGGTTCCGCCCGGGCGACGGTCCGAGACGCAGGCGTGGTCGTGGCCTGCGGTGTCGGCCTCCGTCGGGAGCATGCGGCTGCGAGCCGGGCCGGTCAAGCGCAACACGTCGCCATGAGCATGGTCGCTCCGCTTTTCGCCCACTCGCGCCATGGGCACCCGATGCCCTACCCGCCGCGCGCGCGAATGTCGCGTCGGCCGATGCGTCGCCAGACAGCCCGTTGGAATCTGAGGGTCAGCACGCCCACCAGGATCAGAAGCACGATGTTCAGCAGGAGCTGGAACAGGGATCCACGTGCCTCGCTCCAGCTGGAGAACGCGCAGGAGACGCCGATGTCCGAGGCAGCGGGGATCGTGGTGACGGAGATCAAGACGCCGAGCAGCGCGCTCGTTCTGGACTGGGTGAGCGACATGATCCCGACGACGCCGGCCAGCACCGCGACGACGACGGAGAAGACGTTGGGGGCGTCGATCAGTGTCGAGACCGGCCTGATGCCCAGGTCGAACGCCCTGGGCTGCAGTCCGAGGCCCCGGACCGCCCAGGAGAACAGGAACGTCACCACAACGGCCAGTGAGAATCCCGTGGTCAGAGCGAGGAGGCCCTTCCGGACCCTGACTCCATTGCCTTGATCGATACCCAGCGCGACGCTCGTGATGGCACCGTACTCCGGTCCGACGACCATCGCCGCGACGATCAGGATCTGGGAATTGGTCAGAATCCCCACCGACCCGATGACGCCCGCGATGGTCAGATAGACGTAGAAGCTTGGCCGGAAGGTGCCCTCGGTCTGGATGCGCGCCTCGACCTCTGCCCAGACCGGTGTGTGCGCGAGCGCCCCCAGTTGCTGCTCCTCCGCCTTGGCCGCAGTGGCCGAGAAGGCCATTTCGACCGGCTCGATGACGATGGAGCCGAGGCGGTCCAGTTCCAGCTCGCGCAGACCGCGCAACACGGCGTTGGCAGCACCAGCCAGGATGTCGCACTCGACGGCGTCGCCGTCGGGATTGCGGGCCAGGCCGAGGAGAACGACCCGGTTGAACACGCAGCGGTTGTCGGCCAGCAGCTCCAGGGCACCGGGGGTGAGGTCAGGCGGGCTCACCAGCCGGACGTGGATCATCTCCATGCACCACCTCCTTCGCCCGGCTGTCGGCCGCATGGGGGGCGCCCCGGTGCGAGTCGTCGAGCCCGGGCCCGCGTGCTTGGGCCGACCCAGTCAGTAACACCCCCGGGCGGGTAGTCGGCAAACCGAGGTCGGCCGCCATGGCGTGGCGGGGGTGACCGGGGTGAGCGATGGTGGATCCCTAGGAGCATCTGCCGACCTTCCGGAGCGACCATGGACCGCTACCCACCCATCGCCGAGCACGGACTGGTGGGCGACCTGCAGACCGCCGCCCTCGTCTCGTCGAAGGGTGTCGTCGACTGGTTCGCGGCTCCGAGGTTCGACTCCCCCAGCATCTTCGCCGCCCTGCTCGACCACGACCGCGGTGGATACTTCGCGTTGGCTCCTGAGCACCCGGATGCGACCTGCAAGCAGCTCTACTACCCCGACACGGCCATCCTGGTGACCCGCTTCATGTCGCCCGACGGCGTGGGCGAGGTGATCGACTTCATGCCTCCGGACCAGAGCCGAACCCCCAGCGACCGGCACACCCTGGTCCGCGCGGTGCGCTGCGTGCGGGGGACCGTCGACGTCACGCTCGACTGCCGGCCGCGCTTCGACTACGGTCGGGCCGAACATCAGCTCGACGTCGACGGCAACACCGCCGTGTTCCGTGCTCCGGGGATCGATGCGTATCTGCAGGGCACCTTCCCGCTGGAGCGCGACGGTCAGGACGTGCGGGGCAGGGTGAGGCTGAGCGCCGGCGAGTCCGGCGGTGCCGTCTTCACCGTATGTGCGTCCGGCGGCGAGGCTCCCGCCCCGCCGACGGTAGAGGGCCTCACCAAGCAGTTCTGGGATGTCGCGGGGTTCTGGCAGAACTGGCTGCGCAAGTCCCGCTACCGGGGCCGCTGGCCCGAGCAGGTGCACCGTTCGGTGATCACCCTCAAGCTCCTCACCTACGCCCCCACCGGCGCGCTGGTCGCGGCGGCCACCATGGGCCTGCCCGAGCAGGTCGGCGGTGAGCGCAACTGGGACTACCGGTTCACGTGGGTGCGCGACGGCGCCCTGTCCGTGCGGGCCATGCTCGACCTCGGCTTCGTCGAGGAGGCTACCGACTTCCTCCACTGGCTGGTGGACAGGCTGAGCGAGCGCGAAGGCAAGGAGGGAGAAGCTCTCCAGACGATGTACCGCGTCGACGGCAACCCCGACCTGCCGGAGGAGACCCTCGACCACTTCGAGGGCTACCGGGGCTCCTCGCCGGTCCGCATCGGCAACGGCGCTGCCGACCAGCTCCAGCTCGACATTTACGGCGAGGCACTCTACGCAATGTCCCAGGGGCACGAGATCGCCCGGCAGGCCAGCTACAGGGGATGGAAGGCTCTGACGAAGGCGCTGGACTGGTTCGCTGAATCCTGGGACCGCCCGGACGAGGGGATCTGGGAGACCCGTGGCGGCCGGAAGGACTTCACCTACAGCCGCCTGATGTCCTGGGTCGCCTTCGACCAGGGGCTCCAGCTCGCCGAGCGTTTCCGGCGGCCCGCCGACCTGGAGAGGTGGCGGAAGGCGAGGGACGCCGTCTTCGAGCAGATCATGCAGCGTGGCTGGAGTGAGAAGGAGCGCGCCTTCGTTCAGCACTACGACGGCGACGCCGTCCTGGACGCCTCTCTCCTGCTCATGCCCAGGGTCGGATTCATCGCGCCCAGGGACGACTCCTGGCTGTCCACGCTGGATGCGATGGACCGCAAGCTCGTCTCCGACAGCCTCGTCTACCGCTACGACCCGGCGGCCTCGCCGGACGGACTGCGTGGCTCGGAAGGCACGTTCAGCCTGTGCACGTTCCTCTACGTGGACGCGCTGGCCCGGGCGGGACGGCTGTCTATGGCCCGGTACACCTTCGAGAAGATGCAGACGTACGCCAACCACGTCGGCCTCTTCTCCGAGGAGGTCGGTCCGAGTGGGGAGCAGCTGGGCAACTTTCCTCAGGCGTTCACCCACCTGTCCCTCATCATGGCCGCCACCACCCTCGACAGGGTGCTCGACGAGGAACAGGAACGCTGACCACGCTCACGCCGGCCTCTGCGGCGCAACCGCCGCGGCTGAGCACGGCCGAGTTCGCCGAGCTCTACACAGGTGCCCGCCGCAGGGCCGGGCCCCCGGCACGCCCCGACGCGGCGCCCTCGAGGACCTCACCCCGCACCATGTGCGGGCGGCGGCGGCCGAGGTGCGCTCCGGCCGGACGGTGACGATGGCGGCGCGGGTCGAGACGGAGCGGGGGCCCGACGACCCCGAGCCGTGCGAGCACGTCATGACCGGCGCCGTACGGGGCGGGATCGAGTCCACCGGGCTCCAGTTCGCCAGGGACCGCTTCACGATGAACGTCCACGGGGACGCCGACAGCCATGTCGACGCCCTCTGCCACGTGATCTACGACGGCACCCTGTACGGAGGCGTGGACGCGAACAGCATCACGGCGGACGGGGCCACGACCCTGACCGTCGAGGCGGTCCGCGACGGGATCGTCGGCCGCGGCGTGCTGCCGGACATTCCGCGGCTGCGCGGGGTGCCGTGGCTCGAACCGGGCGACCACGTGACCCTGGAGGACCTCACCGCGGCGGAGCGCGCCCAGCGCGTCCGGGTGGGCGAGGGCGACCTCCTCTTCGTCCGGGTCGGCCACCGCCGGCGCCGCTCCGAACTGGGCGCCTGGCGCGCGGCGGAGCTGCGCGCCGGCCTCCATCCGTACGCGGTGGAGTTCCTGCGGGAGCGGCGGGTCGCGGTGCTCGGGAGCGACGGGAACCACGACACCGCCCCGAGCTGCACCGAGGGCGTCGACTTCCCCGTGCACGTGCTGGCGGTCCACGCCATGGGCCTCCACCTCCTGGACTACCTGCAGTTCGAGGACCTCGTGGAGGTCTGCGAGGCGGAGGGGCGCTGGTCGTTCCTCTGCGTCGTCTGCGTCGTCGCCCCGCTCAGGCTGCCGGACGCCACCGGCTCGCCGGTCAATCCGATCGCCGTCTTCTGAGGCCGGTCCGGGCCCGCCGGACCAGGTTGGGGAACGTCGTGGGAGCAGCGTCCGCGGCGGCGCCCGTCGTGGTCGATGGGCGTCTCGGGAGCAGGGAAGTCGACCGTCGGACGGCTGCTCGCCGACCGCCTGGAGGTGCCCTTCGCGGAGGCGGACGACTTCCACTCCGCCGCGAACCGCGCCAAGATGGCCGCCAGCCGGCCCCTCGACGACGGGGACCGCGGGCCGTGGCTGCTGTCCCTCGCCGGCTGGATCCGGGAGGCGGCGGCTTCCTGCCGGGGCGGGGTGATGGCCTGCTCCGCGCTCAGGCGCGAGTACCGGGACCTGCTGCGCCGGGCGGGCGCGGGCGTCGTGCTCGTCCACCTCGCGCTCGACCGCGCCCGCGCCGAACAGCGGGTCGCCGGGCGCCGGGGCCATTTCATGCTCGCCCCGCTGGTGGACTCCCAGTACACCGCCCGAACCGCTGCGGCGAGACGAGCCCGGCGTGACCCTGGACGCGACGGCTGATCTGCAGAGCGTCGTCGACGAGGCAGTGCGGGCGATCGGGTGAAGAGGACCTTGATGGGCACCCTTTCGGTCGCCACCACCGAAATTGCCGGATAGCTTCTAATCCGCACGGAATGTCCCACGAGATGCAGGTGTCACTCACATGCAGGTGTCACTTCGACACACACCATGGGCCCTTCGGGCGGGCACCACGGCGGGGGCAGCCGACCACTCCTAGAACGGAACCCCCATGGCCGACGACCAGCACTATGACGTCATCATCATCGGCACAGGAGCGGGCGGCGGCACGCTAGCCCACCGGCTGGCCCCCAGCGGCAAACGCGTCCTGATCCTGGAACGCGGCGACTACCTTCCTCGCGAGCGGGACAACTGGGACTCCACCGCCGTCTTCGTCAAGGGAAAGTACCGGGCCCCCGAGTTCTGGTACGACAAGCACGGCGACGCCTTCCCCCCGGAGGTCAACTACTACGTTGGGGGCAACACCAAGTTCTACGGCGCCGCCCTCTTCCGCCTGCGCCCCGAGGACTTCGGGGAGCTGCGCCACCACGACGGCATCTCACCGGCCTGGCCGATCGACTACGACGACCTGGAGCCGTACTACACCCAGGCGGAACAGCTCTACCTCGTCCACGGACGGCACGGCGAGGACCCGACGGAGGGCCCGGCCAGCGGCCAGTACCCCCACCCCCCGGTGGAGCACGAGCCGCGCATCCAGCAGCTCAGCGACGACCTGGAGAAGAAGGGCCTCCACCCATTCCACCTGCCCATCGGGGTGAACCTGACCCAGGACGGGAACGGCCGGGCCACCCGTGACAGCGCCTGCATCCGCTGTGACCGGGTGGACGGCTTCCCCTGCCTGCTCGGCGCGAAGTCCGACGCCCAGGTGATCTGCGTCGATCCGGCCCTGGCCTACGACAACGTCACGATGGTGACGGGCGCCAACGTCCGGCGCCTGGAGACCGACCCGACCGGGCGCACCGTCACGCGCGTGGTCGCAGATCTCGGCGACGGGTCCACCCAGGGGTTCGGCGCCGACATCGTCGTCGTCGCCTGCGGGGCCGTCAACTCTGCCGCGCTGCTGCTGCGCTCGGCCAACGACCAGCATCCCGGCGGCCTCGCCAACAGCTCGGACGTGGTGGGGCGCCACTACATGCGGCACAACAACCTGGCGCTGATGGCGGTATCGAAGGAGCCCAACCCCACCAAATTCCAGAAGACCCTCGCGCTCAACGACTGGTACCTCGGCGCGGACGATTGGGACTTCCCGCTCGGCGGCATCCAGATGCTGGGCAAGTCGGACGCCGACCAGATCCGCGGCGAGGCACCGCGCTGGGCCGGCAAGGTCACCCCGGACATGCCGTTCGAGATGCTCGCGCACCACGCCGTCGACTTCTGGCTCTGCGGGGAGGACCTGCCGCTGCCCGACAGCCGCGTCACCCTCGACGCGAAGGGCGACATCCACCTGGCCCTCGACGAGAAGAACAACATCGCTGGCCTGGAGCGCCTCCAGCACAAGCTCAGGGGAATGCTCGGACACCTGGGTATGCACGAGCACCACCTGCTGCCGCACAGCATCTACCTGCACAAGGGCATGCCCATCGGGGCCACGGCCCATCAGGCCGGCACGGTCCGGTTCGGGACCGACCCGCGCAGCTCGGCCCTGGACGTCGACTGCAAGGCGCATGACCTCGACAACCTCTACGTCGTGGACACGAGCTTCTTCCCCAGCATCGGCGCGGTGAACCCGTCGCTGACCGCCATGCCCCACCCCCCCGGCGGTTGGGTCCCCCGCAACCAGCGGTT
>NZ_JBHYVA010000014.1:0-11077 GCF_042750055.1 Streptomyces sp. NPDC059456 | reverse complement strand
GTGGTGTGTCTATGACGCTGAAGCCCCCCGGGGGGGCGGGGCGCGGCGGCCCGCCCCCCCGCCCCGCCCGGCGGGGGGGGGGGCCCCCCCGCCTCATCGAGCGGATGCGCTGACGGGCTCAGCAGACACCAAGACCGAGTCGAGGGGTACCGGCTACGCGTCGTCCCCGGGCACTTCGGCTGCCTGGATGCAGGCGGGGGAGTGAGGGGCTCCGCTCGCCCAGTGGCGGGAATCGACCGGTTCGTCGCCGCGCGCGGCGGCATGCGGCGCCAGACGCGAGGCGGCAGCAGCCCCCGCGCGGCAGGGAGAGGGGCCGTCCGCCCGCTGGGACGTGGGCTGCCGTGTGGCAGGCGAGCGTCGTCGATCGCCGGGTAGGGTACGCCGTTCGCGTGCATCCGGGGCCCATTCACAGGTCCTGAGCACGGCTCCTTCTCCGACCGTGGTTGAGTTGCCGATATGACCAAGAGTGACGACGCGGCCCTGTTCGGCAACCGGTTCCTGACCGTGCCCGCTCCTTCGGAGACCTTTCCCGCAGAAGGCATGGCTGCGACGGACGCCATGCGGCTGGTGGGTGTGGACCTTGCCATGGAGGGGGACCCGCAGCGTAACCTCGCCACGTTTGTCACCACTTGGATGGAGCCGGAGGCACAACGGATCATCGCCGACAATCTCCACCGCAACTTCATCGACCACGCGGAATACCCCATCTCCGCCGAGATCGAACAGCGTTGCGTGCGCATGCTCGCCGACCTCTTCAATGCGCCGGGCAAGACGACCGGATGTAGGACCCAGGGGTCGTCCGAGGCGATCATGCTCGGGGCGCTGTCGCTGAAGTGGAAGTGGCGGGAGCGCCGCCAGGCGGCCAATCTGTCGGTCGACCGACCCAACTTGGTCTTCGGCGGGGACGTCCACGTCGTGTGGGAGAAATTCTGCCGCTACTTCGACGTCGAGCCGCGGATCGTGCCGCTGGCCGAGGACAAGTACACGATCGGCCCGGAGGATGTGGAGCCCCATCTCGACGAGAACACGATCGGCGTCGTAGCCGTCCTCGGCACCACGTTCACCGGCCACAAGGACGACGTCGTCGGGATCGACGAGCTCCTGCGGGACATTCGAAAGAAGCGGGACCTCGACATTCCGATCCATGTCGACGGCGCCAGCGGTGCCTTCGTCTGGCCCTTCCTCTACCCGGACTCGAAATGGGACTTCCGGCTCGAGCAGGTCCGTTCGATCAACGTCTCGGGACACAAATACGGACTCGTCTACCCCGGCATCGGATGGCTGGTCTTCCGCGAAGAGGCCGACCTCGCCAAGGACCTCGTCTTCTATGAGAACTACCTGGGCAAGACGGACGCGACGTTCACGCTGAACTTCTCCACCGGTGCGTCGATGGTGCTCGCGCAGTACTACAACTTCGTGCGGCTCGGTCGCCAGGGCTACACCTACGTCATGAAGACGATGCAGGAGAACGCCCGCGCACTGGCGGACAACCTGCGCAGCAGCGGCCGCTTCGAAGTGATCGGGAGCGACCTTGAGCAACTGCCGCTGGTCGCGTTCCGGCTCGCAGGTGAGCACGCCTACGACGAGTCCGACATCGCCTGGCAGCTCTCGGCCGAGCGGGGCTGGATGGTGCCGGCATACACCCTCCCGCCCAACGCGGAACGGGTGAAGATCCTGCGCGCCCTGGTCAAGGAGACCCTGAGCCGCGAACAGGTCGACCGCCTGACCCAGGACATCGCCGATGCCTGTCGCACGCTGGACGGAAAGGGAGCGACCCACAGCATCGAGCGGACCCAGGTCAAGCGCGGCACCGGCTACTGACACCCGCAACCGGCACGCCCGGGGACGCGCTGGCTGCACTACTGACTGCGGCCCGTGGTGCCCCGTAGGAGCGTCGACACGATGCTCGCGGTGGTCAGCCCGGCATGTTTGTCCGGCCATCCGCGGCCGGACTGATCGCTGTGACCACCCTCTGCAGGCTCGTCAGCCAGATGGCGGCGTCAACGGCGTGGTACAGCAGCGGGTCGGGCGCCTGGCCGTCCGAGGCGGCGAGAACATCGGCGATGACCGTGAGGTCCGTCGGCGGGCTCGGGTCCGGCAGCTCGAGGGGCGCGGGGGGTGGGTTCGTGGGGTGCAGGTCGTACATCAGTGGCAGTGCGGTGAGCCGGAGACGGTGAGCGGCGTCGTGCAGGTGCGCGGCGCTGCGCGGCCAGGCCGCCAGCGTGCCCGGGGGGCAGTGGTCGAGCAGGCTCTGCCCCATGGTGATCACCCAGATTCCAACCAGCAGGATACCCATCCAGTCCTTGTCGGCGGGGTGTGCCGGATCCGGGTCGTGACGCTCGGTGGCGTACTGCACGTAGCTCGCGTCCGCGATCCCTTGGGCGCGGCTGACCCGGGCTAGCGTCTGGCCGGCTGGACCGTCCCTGGTGATGGTGTCGATGATCTCTGCAACGGCACGGGTGCTCTGGTCCAGCAGTCGTGAGCAGGCACGCCGTAGTTCCCCGCCGCCACCTTGCGGCCAGGCCAGCAGCCCGGCCAGGGCGCCGATGACGCCGCCGATGACGACGTCCGTGAACCGGACGGCGGCCAGTTCTGGCCTCGCGGGACTGAGCTGGGCGAAGGCGGCGGCCGCGGCGATCGTGGAGAAGGCTTGGCCCCAGCCCATGCCGAGCAAGGGTCCTGCGGAGAACGACAGGAAGTACATGGCCGGCAGCACGGCCGCATACACCGCGACGTGGTCGGTCACGAAGTACAGCATCACGGCCACCACGGCGGCGCCCGCGAGCGTGCCGGTGAACGCCGGCCGGAGCGCCGTGCGGGTGCCCGTGGCGCTGGTTCCCATCACCGTGATGGTGGCCAGCAGAGCCCAGAGGCCGTGGGTCAGGTCAAGCGCGCCCACGACCAGACGGGCGGCGGACAGGGCCAGCGCGATCCTGACTGCGTTCTGGAAGTACACCGACCGGGGTGTGAGGTGGGTCAGCAGGCCGCGCGCGTAGAGTGAGAGCGTGGGGCGGCCTGCGTACGAGAACGGGCCCGGTCGTTTCGTGGGTGGCGTCGCGTCATGGGGCACGGGTGCTCCGAGCGCGATGCGCGCCGCTGTGACGAGGAAGTTGCCGGTGTACGCGATGTCCAGGGCGATCGCGCCGTCGCGTACGACGGCCGCGCTGTTCGGACGCCACGTCTGCAGGCGAACGCGGTGGGCCTCGAAGTCCGCCGCCGCGTCGGTGTACGGGTCGTCGGACGGCGCCGGGCCCCGGCCGGACAGTCCGAGTGAGACGTCGTGGCATGCGGTGGCCGACGCTTGCAGCAGTCGGCTTGCCGCAGGGTCGCGGGGGAGGGGGGCATCGTGGGAGTCCTGTGCCAGCTTCCGTGTCTGGGCCAGCAGATGCAGCATGCAGGCGGCGCTTTGGCACAGCGCCCGGTGGGTCGCCGACGCCGACGTCGGGCGCTCGTCGGCCGGCACCTGGCTCAGCCGCAGCTCGTGCGCCGCCGTCATCAGCCGCTGCGGGCTGTCGAGCGATGCTGCCCGCGGCTCCGCAGCGAGTGCCCGCAGTACCCCGGACGCGACCCCCGCAGCGTGCGCCAGCCGGTCCGCGTACCGTCCCGGGGGGCGATCCGGCAGCAGCCACACCTCAGCCGCCGCCATCAGCACCGTCCCGGCCGCCAGCCCGGCCAGGCGCGACCCCAGCGATGAGGGCTCGTACGGCGGGAAGCACGCCAGGATGTAGAACGCCAGGAGCCCACCCGCCATCCCACCCAGCCGGGGTGCGCCCACCCCCGCGAACGTCACAAGGAACGCCACCACGAGCATCCCGAGGGCTGCCGTCCATGAGTGCACCCCGAGCACGGTGCCCAGGGTGACCAGCGCGGCCGCGACCGGCAGAACCGCCAGCAGCGTGCGGGCGCGCTCACGCGGCGTACCCGGGACGAAGGACATTCCGCCGGTGGCGACCGCGCCGAACAGCGCGTAGATCGCCGCGCTATGGTTCTGCAGGCCGTAGCGCGCGGTGTAGAACCCCGCACACGCCACGAGCGTCACCCGAGCCGAACGCCGCACCGCCCGCAGGCCCGGATCCCGGGCCAGCAGCCACTCCGGTCCACCGAAAAAGGGCACCCGCAGCCTCCTTGACGTTTCAGTGCACAGGCACGCGCACTCCCCCTGTCCACGCTAGGCCAGCCAGGTCCGCCCAGCCATCGCATCCGGGGCCGGTCATGCGCCAGGGCGGGAGCCGAAGAGCCGTTGCGCGTACTCCTGTCTCGTTCCAGGACGCCCGGTCGCCGCGGCCGCGTTCCACCATCGGGGATGGCCTGGGCGTACGCGGTCCGGTGCGGTAGGCCGGAGGCATGGCGAAGCGACGGTCGTATCCGGGTGATCTGGCCGATGCGCGTGCGGAGTTGATCGAGCCATCCCTGGCGGCTTGGCGTTTCGAGCGCCGTGGCCGGGCTCCGGACTTCGGCCGGCCGCTCGAACACGACCTGCGCGAGGTCATGGATGTGATCTCGTATGTGAACCGCACGGGAATCCAGTGGCGCTACCCCCCCCGCATGACTTCCCGCACTGGAACACCGTCTACGGGCAGCGCTGCTGCTGCAGCCAAGGCGACCGCGTCCACCGTCCCCGGCCACCACAACTACGCGGTCCCTGAGTGGAGGCGGCGGTGGCGGCTGGCAGCAGCGGCGCGGGCGCCACCGGTGGATCGGGCGGCCACACCGGGAGCTTCATCGCCTGCCGCGTCGAGGTCAAGCCCGGCGGAGAGTGGGCGCTGACGGCGATGATGGCGCCGGCAGCATCGAGGGGCCTACCCCACCGGCCGCGATGATGCGGTGGACGTGGGGTCCGACGGCTATGGCGGGCATGTGTCGATGGCTTGGGGTGGCCAACCGCGGCAGCGGCACCGAAACCGGTGGAGATGAGGGAGGTGGGGGCAGCGCATCGCGGAGCCGAATAGTCCCCAACTCGTAGCCTGCAAAGGGCTCGCGCGCTGCGCCTGACTGAGAGCCTTCCGGGGCGGACCGATCCTTCCGGCAATGTTCCCGGGGGCGGCGAGCGGGATGGCTCGGTCGCACCCTTCAGGTTGTGGTCGCCTACGTCGCGACGCTCAGGCTCAGCCCGGCTCCGACCGGCAGCTCCGAGGCCGGGGTGCGTAAAGGACCCGCCCCGGCCCCGTGCACCGCAGGAGTTGCTGGACGAAGGTCGTCGCAGAAGACGTAACAGGATGCCCTGTACACACAACCATTCCGACCCCTCGGGCCTGGTACCGGACGGCAATGTGGCTTCGCCGGCGTGTCTGCCGCGGCATCCCTTTTCCGGGTGTGCGGGTGATGTACGTGCGGGCTAGACTGAACAAGATCAGGTTTCCAGGCAGTCTTGCCTGCACTCGTCGCGCCCTACTCGCGATGGCCAATTCTTATTGTGGAGACCCGACAAGCGCGGTGCCCCCCTTTGCGCTTCGCGAGGGATGGTCTCAGGCATGTCGCGCGCGTTGCCTGCCGACACGGCACCGGCTTCAGGGTCCGCAGCTTGTAGTCCCTGTGGAGGTCGGGATGAGAGTTGTCGTTGATCTTTCCCGATGTGAAGGGTATGCCCAGTGCGCGTTTCTGGCTCCGGACGCGTTCCGGATGCACGGCGAGGAAGCGCTGATGTACAACCCGAACCCCGACGACGCTCAGCGCGACCAGGTGCTGCGCGCCGCGGCGGCCTGCCCGCTCCAAGCGATTCTGGTCGACCAGCTGGAGGGGCGTGACGTGCCGGTGGAGGCGTCGCCATCATGACCAGCGCCGACACCCTGCAAGCGTTCAAGCGTGATGGCCGCATCGTGGTCGTTGGGGCGTCACTGGCGGGCCTGAGGGCTGCGGAGGCTCTGCGCAACGAGGGCTTCACCGGATCGTTGACCATGATCGGTGACGAGCTGGGCGAGCCCTACGACCGTCCCCCTCTGTCCAAGCAGGTACTGACCGGGTGGGTGCCGGCCGACGGCACCAAGCTGCCGCGACGCCGTGACATCGCTGCGGAATGGCTGCTGGGCGTGCCCGCCAGCGGGCTGGACCTGGCGACCAACCACGTGCGTCTCGCCAATGGACGCGAGGTCCCCTTCGACCGGGTGTTGATCTCGACCGGGGTACGGGCCCGGCCTTGGTTCGTCGAGAGCGAGGCAGCCCTGGACGGAGTGTTCGTCGTGAGGACGCGCGAGCACGCCGAGGGCCTGCAACGAGCCCTCGCCGCCGGACCCTCCCGCGTACTGGTCATCGGTGCGGGATTCACCGGCTCTGAGATCGCCTCCATCTGCCGCGAGCGGGACATCCCGGTGACCGTCGCCGAACTCGGGTCGGCGCCGCTGGTCGGAGCGCTCGGTGCCATGATCGGTGAGATCGCGGCGGACATGCAGCGCGCCCACGGTGTCGACCTGCGTTGCGGTGTCAAGGTCACCCGGCTGGAGGGCGACGAACAGGGGCACTTCCGCCGCGCCCACTTCGACGACGGCAGTACGATCGACGCCGACGTGGCGGTGGTGGCCCTCGGGGGCATCCGCAACACCGAGTGGCTACAAGGCTCGGGGCTGGCGGCAGGCGTCTGGGGAATCGCATGCGACGCGGGGTGCCGCGCCCTCAACGTCAACGGCCTGATCACCGACGACATCTTCGCCGCCGGAGACGTCGCACGCTGCCCGAACCCGATCTACGAGTACCGGCTCATCTCGCTGGAGCACTGGGTCAACGCCGTGGAGCAGGCCGAGGTCGCGGCGCACAACATGGTAAGCGGCCAGGCGGACCGCTGGCCCCACCTGTCCATCCCGGTGTTCTGGTCCATCCAGTTCGGTGTCAACATCAAGTCCGTCGGCGTGCCGACCTTCGCCGATGAGGTGGTCGTCGCCCAGGGATCGGTGGCCGACCACCGCTTCGTTGCCGCATACGGCTACCAGGGCCGCGTCACCGCGGCGGTGAGCTTCAACAACGCGAAGTGGCTGGACCACTACCGGCAGCTGATCGAGACGGCCGCACCCTTCCCGCCGCCCTGCCCCACGCCCGACCAGCCCGCCGACGCGAAGCCGGTGCCGGTCGACTTCCCCGGCCCCGCCCTGCTCGCTCAGGGAGCCACCGTGGTCGTTACGGGCCATGATCCGGCTGAGCGGCGGGTCACGGCCGCGCAGCAGCACCGGTAGGAGGGAAAGCGAGATGACCACGACCGAGACGCCCGACGTCCTGCACCGGATCATGGACTATTCCACTCGGGCCGACCCGTACCCGCTGTACGCCGAGCTGCGCAAGACACCGGTGGCCCGGCAAGAAGACGGCAGCTTCGTCATCAGCACCTACCGCGAGCTCACCGACATCTTGCACAACCCGCACCTGAGTTCCGACGTCCGCAATCTGTCGCGTCCGATGTCCGCCGCCGAGGGACGGACCACTCCGCCGTTCATCAACCTCGACCCACCCGAGCACGACCGCCTGCGGCGTATGGCGATGCGCCACTTCGGCCCGCCGAACACCCCGGGGCTGGTGACCAGCCTGGAACCCGACCTTTCCGCCACCGTCAGCAGCCTGATCGACGGCTTCGCGGGCAGAGAGCAGATCGACATCGTCGACGACTTCGCCTACCCGTTCCCCGTCACAGTGATCTGCCACCTGCTCGGCGTGCCACGCGAGGACGAACCGAGATTCCACGTGTGGGTTGACGCCATGATCGCGTCGATCGACTACAACCCCGAGATCGATCCGAAGGAGAAACTGGAGAACGGCCTGCAGGCCGGCAAAGACCTGGACCAGTACCTCATCGGGCTGCTGGAGCAACGCCGCGGCCGGCCGGGCGACGACCTCCTGGCACGGCTGGTCAATGATGACGGCCCTGACGGGCGGATGACCGACGCCGAAATCGCCGCCACCGCACACCTGCTGCTGATCGCCGGGCACGAGACCACCGTCAATCTCATCACCAACGGCATGCTGACGCTGCTGCGCCACCCACCAGTGCTGCAGCGCCTGCGCGACGAACCGGGCCTGGTCGTACCGCTGGTCGAAGAACTGCTGCGCTACGAACCCCCGGTGCACATCATTCCCTGGCGGGCGGCGTACAACGACATCACCGTCGCCGACACCGTCATCCCCAAAGGCTCGCAGATCATGCTGATGTTGGCTTCGGGCAGCCGCGATCCTGACCGCTTCCACGAACCCGACCGCTTCGACCCCGATCGGCGTGACAACCAGCACCTCGGCTTCGGCAGCGGCATCCACCTGTGCTTCGGCGGCCCGCTGGCCCGGCGGGAAACCCAGATCGCACTGACCGAGCTCGTACGCCGCCTGGACAGGCCCAGCCTGGTCGCCGACCCGCCACCATACCGGCGCAGCCCCATTCTTCGCGGCCCGATCCACCTCCACGTCGAGCAGGGGTGACGGTGAACGCGACAGCCGAAGGCGCCCGTGAACTTGAACGGATGACGTCGGCGTCCGCTCCATTGTCGGCGGGGTGTGTACGTGCGGCCCACGGCATCCGGCCGCGACCAGGGGCGAGTGCGGCGATCGGCTGACGCCACAACGGCGAGGTGCCGAAGCTGGCGCTGCGCGCCCGCCGGGGATTGTGGGACAGTCGGCGGTTAGCCCGCCGTCAGGCCCTGCGGCAGCACGAGTTCAATCTCGGCAACCAAGAACTACGAGCTGGCCAGAATCGGTTGACGTGGTTTCAGGTTGCCCCGTTCGGTTGTTGCTCGGTTGGCGTAGTGCCCTTCTTCGAACTCAGGGGGGCTGAGGTGCCTTGGGCCCACCGAGCAGCACATTCGTGGGCTCCGCACCCCACACCCTTTGCGGGGATGGGGCTGAGTCCAGGAGAGGCATACTGCACGGGGATCACCGTGGCCGGTATCAGTGACGTCGGCATCCGGCGAGCGGATTCCTGATGGTTCGGCGTCCTTCGCGCAAATCGGCCAGGCGCTGTGAATGGCAGCCCTCTCCGCGGGGCACGGAAGCCGAAATGTACATCCAGGTTCGACCCAGATGACGAGTCGCGTGATGGTGACTATCATGGGTACAAGACGGCCGCAACTGCGGGATCCGCTCTCTGGCATGCACTGATGCACGTGCCGAGAGAACTTGTGTTCCAATCCAGAAGGTCCGTGGTCCGACGGGGCCATGTTGACGGCGGATACGCGTTCATCACATTCATGCGGCGACCGGAAACCTCCGTCTAGCTTTTTGCGAGAGGAGGCGGGACGACTTCGTGACGCAATGAGTGAAAAACTGCGAGAAGGGTTGCGAATCATGCAGGCAATCAGAGCAAAGCGGCTCTTCGCCGTGTCCGCCATCGGTGTCCTGATGGCCGGTGGCGCCGCGCTCGGCGCCGCGGGTGCTGCCTCCGCGGCCGTACCCACGCACCCCGTCACCTCCGTTACCACCGTCACCCACGGCGGCGGTTGGGACGACGATGACGGCGGCTACGGCTACGGCGGTGGCTACGACGACGACTGGGGCGGAGGGTACGGCGACTGCTGACGCGCCGAATCACACTGTGTGGTCCGCCGATCCGGCGGTCCGCACAGCGTTACATACTGCGGGGGCTGCGGGGGCTGCGGGGGCTGCGGGGGCTGCGGCGGCTGCGGCGGATCGGGGAGGTCCGTTGTGTGCCAGCCGATACGGGGTCGAGATTGGAATGTGAGCAAGGGCCGTTGACCGTAACCCCTATCCGGTGCGCTCAGGGTTCCGGCAGGGGCCTGGAGCTCATGCCGGGATGAAGATTCCGAGTGACTTGCGCCGCATGAGCACCGTGCAGGCCGGGCACACCTGCTGCTCGTGCCCGGCCCGCGGGGTGTCTCTCGTGCGCCTGATGCCGCTCGTCGCCGGTCATTAGTCCTTCGGCGTTGCAGCACCAGCCGCGCGCCTCGAAGCGGTCTGAGGAACGTTGCCGTAAGCAGGCCGTCGCCAGGTCCTGTGGGTGGCCGGGCCTGCTGCGGCAGTAGGTCGGCGAATGCGATAGGCCTCATCGGGCGGGTCGCGCCAGTGACGTGAGTCGGAGATCTTCCGGTAGATCCCCGGCCGTCCGGTCGAGGATTGCAGCGCCTTCGCCATACCGGCGACGGTCCGCGCGCTCGGAACGGACTGCTGGTGCAGAGCGTTGCTCACGCTCGTACGCCCCACCCCGGCCCTCCCCGCCAGCCACGTCACCGTCTGCCCCGTGGCGGCCAACGCCTTCGCGAACTGCGCCTGCAGACGAAGCAGCGCCTCGGACGGCTCCCCGGCCGGCTCGGGCCCGTCGTGCCCGGTGTCCATCGCTTCCCCCAGCCGGTGTGTGCGCGGGTGTTCAGAAGTGTTCATCTTCGCCTGCCTGAACCCTGGCGGACACCGGATTCGAGACGCTCGTTCCCTCAACCGATCCGTCTCTTCGTGGAGTTCGACATGCCAGCACTGACCCTGGTCTTGTTCACCGTCTGCCTGGTCCTGATCACCGCTCTGGTCGTCGCAGCGGTGGCCGGCAAGCTTGCCCGTCTCGACGGCGCCAGCTACCCGGCCGCCTGCCTGCGCGCGGCCACCGCCTTCGGTGCGGTGGTGACCCTGGCCTCCGCCGTGACAGGCGCGCTGGCCGCAGTACTGCCCTGACCAACCCAGGTCGGCGTGCACAGAGAAGAAGAAGGTGGCGTACTATTGATCTTGAGCCTGTCGCCCTGAACGGGGCAGTACGGCCGCGCGTTGGTGGTCCAAGGAAAGACACCCCACTTCCCGTGGGGGGATGCAGGTGCAAGGCCTGCCCAGCGCTCAACCGGGGCCCGCTGTCTTCACTGAGAAGACGGCGGGCCTCTCGTGTTGCCAGGCCCCCGTTCTCACACGGTTCGGCTTGAGGTTGTCCCGTATGGGGTGTGAGTTATCCGGTGAGGGCCATGTTGTGTAGTCGGGTGATGCCGAGGATGGCCTGGTGAATGCCGTTGCCCTTGAGTCGGCAGTCCCGCAGGATCTTCCAGTTCTTCAGCCGGGATAGAGCGTGTTCGACTCGTGCCCGGGCCTGTCGGTGGACAGCGTTCTCTGCTTCTTGTAGCGGGCTGAGGTGGGTTTGTCCTCGTCGTTTGCGGTGCGGGATGAGCAGGCTGGTGCCTTGGTG
>NZ_JBHYVA010000013.1:19752-33096 GCF_042750055.1 Streptomyces sp. NPDC059456 | reverse complement strand
GCGGGCCCCCCCCGCCGCCGCCCCCGCCGGGCCGCCCCCCCCCGCCGCGCCCGCCCGGGAGAACTTGATGCCGGCCGCGGCCGCTCCGGCGGCGGTGAGCGCGCCGGCAGCAGTACCCAAGGCCTGTCGGCGGGTGATCTTCTTCATGGCCTGAAGAGGTATCAGAACGGCCGGAACGCGTGATCAGTGCCCCACCCATCCACTTCGGCCCCTCCCGCACCGCGGCCGCCCGGCGCAGCGCGCGAGGACTCCCCGCCGCGTCCGGAGGAACACCGGGAGCGCGGGCGGGGAGTCCGTGAACGGACCGCCGGTGGTCAGCCTTCGTGCACCGCCACCGGAACGGGCCGGCGGGCGGGCCGCACCGGGCCGCCGTCCACGTGGTTCGCCTTGAGCGCCGCGTACGCGCTGCACAGGGCCTGCGTCCGGACCTGCCGCCGGTCGGCGCAGGCCGTCAGATCGCCCGCGCACTGGAGCTCCCACCGGGGGAAGCGCCGGCGGGACATGGCCACCGCGGCACTGGGGGCGAAGTACAGCATCGTGGTGTTCTCGTGCGGGTTGTGCGCCGAGCCCTCGTAGACCATCCGGCCGGTGGTCTCCAGCCGGTCCGCCAGGCGCGTCAGGGCCCGCTCGTCGGGCCGGTCCATGAACAGCCCGACGTGGTTCTCGAAACCGTGGACGCGCTCCTGCGCACCCACGTCGTCCGTGTACCCGGGGCTGCACCGGGGGAAGAGGAAGACCTCGACCTCCGGCGCCAGACCGGAGGTGACCCGCAGCCGCGTCACCCGTATGTCCGCATCCGCCGGAAGCCAGTGACGCTCCACCAGACGGCGCTTGACCAGCACGCTCGGTATGGTGGCCGAGGCGGGCCAGCCGTTTTCCCCGAAGTAGTCGAGAGCGGATTCCACTGTTTCCGGGAACAGTAGCGTTGCACAATGCGATACAACGCATCCGCTCTTGATTTCCCGTTTGAGATCTCCCGGTATCCATGGTGGCAGGAGTGCGTCCAGTGGCTTTTTCGAGGCGTGGAGGGCGTAGTCAACAGCATGCTGGAGGCGCTGGACGTCACACGGTTCGAACGTCACTTGATGCATGTCGCAGCCTTTCTGTTGCCGACACCTGATTAAAGCCATGTCACCCATCAGGCGGCACTCGGCCATGGTCTGATCGGGTGAACGAACCTGGCTGACCTGGGCATCTTGACCGCGTGCGACCGTGGTTGTACTCATCGGTGAAGTACCGCACATTCAACGGAAGGCGTCTTTCCCAGGAGGTAGAAGGCATGTCTCCGTACGGCCGGAAGAATGCTCCGCGCATCGTCATAGCCGGTGCCGGAATTGGCGGGTTGACCACGGCCTTGAGTCTTCACGCGGCAGGGCTGGACGATGTGCTCATCGTGGAGGCGTGCCCCAATCTGCGCGCAGTCGGTGCGGGCATCAATCTCCAGCCCGCCGCAGTGCGGGAGCTCACCGAACTCGGATTGGCGCAGGCCCTCGGCAAAGCCGCCGTGGCCACCGGCCGGTTGGAGTACCACCACCGCTACGGCGGTCTGATCTGGTCGGAACCGCGCGGCCGCGCCGCCGGCTACAACTGGCCGCAGTACTCCGTGCACCGGGCCGACCTCCAGGACATCCTCCTGTCGGCCGTACGGGACCGGCTCGGCCCGCGCGCACTGGTCACCGGAGGCCGCCTCATACGCTACGAGCAGGACCGGGCGCGCGACCGCGACCGGGGCCGGCCCGCCGTCCGGGCGTACGTGGCGGACCGGCCGGGCCCGCTCTCCTGCGACCTGCTCATCGGTGCGGACGGCATCAACTCCGCCGTGCGCGCGACCATGTACCCGGACGAGGGCCCGCCGCTCGGCAACGGGATATGCATGTGGCGCGGGGTGACCGAGGGCCCTCCCTTCCTCGACGGGCGCACGATGGTCATCATCGGCTGCAACGCACGGGTGAAGGCCGTGGCCTATCCGGTCTCCCCGCCCGGCAAGGGCGGCCGCTGCCTGCTCAACTGGGTGGTCGAGAGCCGCACCGCCGACGGACTCGGCGAGGACGACGCGCGGACCGCCGACTGGGACCGCGCGGTTCCCCCGGAAGAGGTCCTCGCCCACCTCGACGGCTGGCGCAGCGAGTTCCTCGACCTCCACGGCATCATCGCCGCGGCGCCCCGCATCGGCCGGTACCCGATGATCGACCGCGATCCGCTGCCGGCCTGGACGGACGGCCGGGTCGTCCTCCTCGGCGACGCCGCGCACCCCTTGTACCCGACCGGGTCCAACGGCGCCTCGCAGGCCGTCGTCGACGCCCGCGTCCTGGCGTACGAACTGGCCCACCACGGCATCGACGAGGCGCTGGCCCGGTACGAGGCGGACCGCCGGCCGCAGACCACCCGGCTCCTCGACGCACACCGCCGCCTCGAACCCGACCCGGTGCTCCGCCAGGTGGAAGCCCTGGCCCCGGACGGCTTCCACGACATCCGCCACGTCCTGCCCGAGGACCGGCTGGACGGCATCAGATCCTGTACGCGCCAGGTCACCGGCGTGGACGCCACCGCGCTCAATGCGCGTTCCTCCTGGAGCGTCGCCGTATGAACGGATCCCGCACCCGCGCCACCGCCTTCGCCGCGCTCGGCTCCGCCGCACTGCTGGCGGCCCTCCTGTCCGCCGCCGGGCAGCCGCCCGCCCCGCCCCCGCCCTCCGGTTCCACCGCGCGCACCCCCGCCTGCGGCACGAACACCGGCGGCGCGGCCTGCGCCGTCTACGGCCGGGCCGCGGCACTGGGCGGCGGCACCGTCCGGACGTACGGCGAGTACCAGGGCGGTGTCCCCAAAGCCCTGGGCATAGCCCTCACCGCCGCCGCCGTCACCGGGCTGCCCACCACCGCCGCCACCGACGGAAAGCACTGCTACGACGCCGACGGCGACGGACACGTCGACGGCAGCCACGAATGCGTCGGCGGCCACAGCATCGAACTCGCCCTCCCCGCGACCCCCGCCGCCGCGGCCGGCCTGCCCTTCCAGTGGGCCCTGTTCAACTGGAACCCGCACGGCCACAACCCGCACGGACGCTACGACGTCGCCCACTTCGACGTGCACTTCTACCTCGTGCCCCGCACGGTCAGGGAAGCGATCAAGACCGGCGGCTGCGCCCTGCTCATCGCCTGCGACCAGCTGGCCGAAGCCGGCCGCCCCGTCCCGGCCGCGTACCTGCCGGCCGGCTACCCCGCGAGCAGCCCGCAGACCGCGGAGGGCGCCATGGGCGCCCACCTCGACAGCCGGCCCCCGACCACGGGCACGCTCAGCGGCCAGACCTTCATCTACGGGGCGTACGGCGGCGACCTGATCTTCATGGAGCCCATGCTCACCAGGGACTTCCTGCAACGGCACCGCACCGCCCCCGCCCACCGCACCTGCGAGGCCATCCCCCAGCCGGCCGCCTGGCGCGTCCCCGGCTGGTACCCCACGCAGTACTGCACCGCGTACCGCCCCGACGAGGGCGACTACACGGTCTCGCTGACGGAGTTCGTGCACTCCGGCGGCGCGCACCGCCTCGCCACGGCGGTGCGCTGAAGCCCCGCCGCGTGGCGCAGCCGGCGTGCCCGCAGGGGAGCCGTCACAATCGGACTGTCCGCCATGCCGCCTATTCACCCATTTGGGGGCCCGTTCATGTACGCAGCCGTGGTCCACGCCCTGGGGCAGCCGCCTCGGTACGAGTCCGTACCCGAGCCCGTTCCCGGGCCCGGCGAGGTGGTCGTCGAGGTACTGGCGGCCGCGCTGTACCCGCTGGTGCGCTCGTTCGCCTCGGGCGGCCACTACACGGGCGGCGACGCGCTGCCCCTGGTCCCCGGGTTCGACGGGGTCGGCCGGACCGCGGCCGGTGAACTGGTCTACATCCCGGGACTGGAGCCCCCGCACGGGACGATGGCCGAGCGCGTCGCCGTACCGGCCTCCGCGCTCATGCCCGTACCGCGCGGGCTGGATCCGGTCGCCGTGGCCGCCGTCATGAACCCCGCGTCCTCGGCGTGGATCGCGCTGCGGGAGCGGGGCCGGCTGCGCGAAGGGGAGTCGGTCCTCGTCCTGGGCGCCACCGGCAACGCCGGGCGGGCCGCCATCCGACTGGCCCTCGACCAGGGCGCGGGCGCGGTCGTGGCGGCCGGGCGCGACCCGGAGGCGCTGCGGGCCGCGGCGGCGCTGGGCGCCCACCGCATGGTCGCGCTCACGGGATCGGACGAGGAGGTCGCGGCGGCGTTCGGTGCGGCCGCCGCGGACGTGGACGTCGTGCTCGACTACCTGTGGGACCGCCCCGCCGAACTCGCGCTCGACGGGATCCTCCGCCACCGCGCCGACCTCACCCGGACCCTGCGGTGGGTGCAGGTCGGCTCCGCGGCCGGGCCCGACATGACCGTGCCGTCCGCCTGGTTCCGCAAGGCGGACGTGAGTGTCTGCGGGAGCGGACTCGGCTCGATCTCGGGCGCCCGGCGTGCCGCCGCCCTGCGCGAACTGCTCGCCCGGCTCCCCGCGCTGGCGCCGACCACGGAGGCGGTCGCCGTGCCGATGGCCGACATCGGGTCGGTCTGGGAATCCCCGGCGTCCTCCGGCTCCCGGTTCGTGTTCGTCCCCGGCGGCGGTGAACGGCCCGCCGGGGCCCGGGAAGCCGCCCAGGACCGCGAACCCGTCTGACCCGTCCCACCCGACCGCCCCACCCGACCGGCCGTCCGCCGGCGGGCCCGGCCCCGCCGAAGGCGTCCGGGCCCGCCGGCGCTGCCGCGGAGCGTATCCGGGGAACCACCCGCCGCAGCACGGATCGTAGGACTAGCATCACCCGACGTGAGTGACGCGGGGGACCCAGAGCACACCGTACGGCCGGCCGCGCTGCAGGCGATGGAGGAACGGCTGGAGCGGGTCGTGCTCCACCGGGACCTGACCCCGGTCGTGGAATCCGGCGCCCTCCGCGACGCGCAACGGCTCGCTGAACTGCTGTCCGGCGAGCACGACCTGGCCGTCCGTCATCTGCTCGGCTGGTTCCACTGGTTCCGCCACCAGGCGATACCCGTACCCGCGAACCCGGACGCGGGTCACGACCGGCCGGACCTGCGGGCCGCCGTCGGCGCACTCACCGCGTGCTTCCTCGCCGGCGACGACGACCTGCCCCCGCCCCTGCTGCCCCTCATCGCGGAGAGCGCGGCCGCGTACGCCTGCGAACTGCTGCCGGCCTCGCGGGAGTCGGACGACCCGGTGCGGCTCCGCGCCCTGGCCGAGCTGTGGCAGCGGATCGTCGTGGCGCTGCCCGCCGCCCACCCCCACCGGGCCGTCCACCTGAGCGCGCTGGGCAACGTACTGCGGATCACGTTCGGCCGGGGCGGCCACCCGGCCGACCTCGACGCCGCGATCGACCGATTCCGGGAGGCGCTGTCGGCGGCCCCCGTGGGGCCAGGCCGGGCCATGTACCTCTTCAACCTCGGAGACGCCCTCCGCGTCCGGGGCCGGCGGGCCGCAGCCGCGGCTGATCTGGACGGCGCCGTCACGCTGCTCCGCCAGGCGGCGCGGGCCGCTCCGGATGACGGCCCCTACCAGGGGCTCGTCCTGACGAGCCTCGGCGGAGCGCTCCTCCTCCGGTACGAACGGGCCGGGGCGGCGGCGGATCTGGACGGTGCCGCTTGCGGCTACCGGGATGCGGCGGAGGCGTTCCCCGCCGGCCATCCCGGCCGGACCGAGGCCCTGTCCCGCCTCTGCAACGTCCTGCGGATCCGGTCCGGGCGGACCGGATCCGCCGCGGACCTCGACGAGGCCATCGAGACGGGCCGCCGTGCGGTCGACGCGGCTCCCGCGGGCCACCGCCACCGCGCGACGCTGCTGTCCGACCTCGGCGGAGCCCTCCTGGCCCGGTTCGAACGGCTCGGCGCCGCCGCGGACCTGGACGCAGCCGTCGACCACCACCGGCAGGCGGCCGAGGCCGTGCCCGCCGACGACTCCGGGCGCGCCGTCTTCCTCGTCGACCTCGGCGACGCCCTGTCCGTGCGGTTCGAACGCGACGGGACCGCCGCGGACCGCGAAGCCGCCGTGGGGGCCTGGTCCGCGGCATCGGCCGCGCAGGCGTCACCGGTGGCGGTCCGGGCCCGCGCGGGGCTGTCCGCGGCCCGTCTGCTGGCGTGGTCCGGTGCGGCGCAGGAGGCCGCGCGCGCGGCGGAGGCGGCCGTACGCCTGCTGCCGCTCGTGGCGCAGCACCGACCGGAGCCCCCGGACCGGCCGGACGCGATCGCGGAGGCGACGGGAGCGGCGGGCGCGGCGGTTGCGGCCGCCACCGCCGCCGCGCTCGCGCTCGCCGCACCCGGCGGAACGGCGCGGGAGCGGGCGGAGCGCGCCCTCGGGCTGCTGGAGACCGGCCGCGCCGTACAGCTCGGCCAGGTGCTGGGGAGCGGCGGTGACGTGACCGAACTGCGCGAGCACCACCCCGAACTCGCCCACAGGTTCTGCACGCTGCGGGACCGACGCGACCGGAGCGCGGACCCACCGCTCTCCGCCGGGGAGCCCAGGGAGCCCGGTGCGCCCGGGTCGGCCGCGGACGACACCGTGCCTGCGCGGCCGCACAGGGCGCCCGGTGCGCACGCCCGGCACCGGACGGCCCGGGAACTCGCCGCCGTCCTCGCCGAGATCCGCGCCCGGGAGGGCTTCGCCTCCTTCGCGCTTGTGCCCACCGCCGACGAACTGAGGGCCGAGGCGGCCCACGGTCCGATCGTGGTCTTCAACGTCAGCACCCACCGCAGCGACGCACTCCTGCTCACCACCGAGGGCGTCACCGGCCTCCCGCTGCCCGGGCTCGGCCGCACCGCCGTCATCGACCGGGTGAACGCCTTCCGGCGGGCCCGGGACACGGCACTGGCCGGGGACGACCCGGCCGGACGGGAGGAGGCGCAGGCCGTACTCGTCGGCGTACTGGAGTGGCTGTGGGACGCGGCCGCCGGCCCGGTCCTGGAAGCCCTGGGACACCGGGTGGCAACCCGGGCCGGAGGCGGGGGGAGCACCACCGACCTGCCCCGCCTGTGGTGGGCGCCGGGCGGACTGCTCGGACTCCTCCCGCTGCACGCCGCCGGCCATCACACCGACGCGCCGGACGACCCGTACCGGCGCACCGTGATGGACCGGGTCGTCTCCTCCTACACCCCCACCGTGCGGGCGCTGCGCCACGCCCGCCGGCGCGGGCGGCTCCGGGCGGGGGACCCCGCCGCCGGGCGGGCGCTGATCGTCGCCATGCCGACCACGCCGGGACTGCCCGGGGACGGCATGCTGCCCTTCGCCGACGCCGAGGCCGCCCTGCTGGCGGGCCGCTTCGCCCAGAGCGTCGTGCTCAGGGAGTCCGGCCGGGCCGACGGGCCTGCCGGGCCGGCACCGGCCGCCGCCCCGACGAAGGCCAACGTCCTGGCGCAGCTGCCCCACTGCGCGATCGCCCACTTCGCCTGCCACGGGACCAGCGATCCCGCCGATCCCGCACGGAGCCGGCTGCTGCTGCACGACCACGCGCAGGACCCGCTGACCGTGCGGAGCCTCGCCCCCGTGGCCCTCGACCGCGCCAGGCTGGCCTACCTGTCCGCCTGCCAGACCGGGGCGATCGGCGCCGCCGATCCGCTCGACGGGGCCGTGCACCTCACCTCCGCGCTCCAGCTCGCCGGTTTCCCCCACGTCGTGGGCACCCTGTGGGAGACCGGCGACCGGACGGCCGTCCGCATCACCCGGGCCTTCTACGACGGCCTCCGTACGGAGTCGGCGGCCCTCGACCCCGACCGGGCCGCCCGTGCCCTGCACGCGGCCGTACGGCAGGTCCGGGACGGCGAGGACCTGCCCACCGGCCGTGACCGCAGACGGGCCCCCCTCCTGTGGGCGGCGCACGTCCACGCCGGGGCGTGACTCCCGCCGCGCGGGCCGATCGTGCGGGTTGGTGGGACGCTGGGATGAGGCAGGCCCCGGGCGCCGAGGTGACGACCCCCTCGTGACGCTCCGGGGCGGCGTTCCGGCGCTCGCGTGCCGCCCGCGCCGCGGGCCGCACCGGTCCGCGCCGCACACCGTGGAGGACAACCCATGACAGCAAGGCGAAGTGGCGCGATGAAGGCCTCGTCCGTACTGCTCGTGGCGGGCTTCATGGCCGCAGGCCTGGCGGCGGGTGCCGGTTCCGGGGCCGCGGCCACCGGCGACGCCCTGCGGGCCCCGGCTCGCGCGTGCACGAGTGCGCAGGTCGCCGCCACCGGTGTCCGGACGACCGGGTCCGGGGCGGTGATCACGGTGACCAACAAGGGCCCGAAGGCGTGCGTGCTGAACGGCTTCCCCAGCGTGGCGCTCGCGGGCCAGGGCTCGCCGGACAAGAACAAGCCCCTCCAGGTGCTCCGCCAGGGGCGGTCGGCGCCGGTGAAGCTGGCTCCCGGCGCCCGGGCCACGGCGCAGCTCTCCTTCGTGCCCGTGCTGGGCGAGGGAGAGGGCTACTGTGCCGCCGGCGGGCAACCCTTCGTCGCGCCGACGATGGTGGTGGGGGTCGCGGGCGGCCGCTACCAGCTGGCGCCCGCGGACGGCAGTGAGTTCGCGCTCTGCGGCAACACGGTCCGCACCACCGCCTTCCGCGCGGCCGGCTCCTGACACGGGCCGGCCGGTGCCGGGATGCGGCCGGTGACAGTGGCTTGATATAGCGTGCGCACGTCAAACACCTCATCGCACACGCTCACGGGGGACTTCCCGCATGACCTATCCGCCACAGCCGGGCCCCGGCGGCCCCGGCCCGTACGGCCAGCCCGGCCCGTACGCCCAGCAGCCGCCGCACGGGTACCCGCCCCAGCCGGGATACGGGTACCCGCAGCAGCCGGGGCCCGGACAGCCGCCGCAGCCCGGATACGGGCAGCCGCAGCAGCAGTACCCCTTCCCGCAGCAGCAGTTCGCGCCGCCCCCGCCGCCCGCCCGGAGCGGGGGCCCGGGCGTCATGAAGATCCTGAAGATCATCGCCGGCGTGGTCGTCGTCATCGCCTGCGTGGTGGGCTACTTCGCGAGCCAGGACGACGCCGACAAGGCGAAGGTCGGGGACTGCCTGACCAACCAGGGGACCACCGTGAGCCCCGACCTCCAGGTGGTGAAGTGCGGTGCCACCAACGCGACGTACAAGGTGGTCAAGGTGATCCCCGACACCCTGGACACGAGCAAGTGCCAGGGCACGTCGGACATCGGCTACCAGGAGCAGATGAGGGGCTCCCGGCGCAGCTCGGGCAAGAAGTTCGTGCTCTGCATCGACGAGCTCAAGAAGAGCTGAGCGGGCCGGTTCCGCCCCGGGCGGCGGCCGCTCGGGGCCGGCCCGGGGCGGGTGGCGTCCGGTTCAGGGCGCCGTCGTACGCGTTGCGGGCGCGGGGCGCGGCCCGTCCACCGGGCGGGGGCGGCGCTGCGGGCGGAAGCCGAACACCAGCACCGCCGCCCCGAGCAGTGCGAACCCCGCCGTCCAGAGGGCGCCGACGTGCATGGCGTGGATGAACGCCGCGTCGGCCGCCCGGGCCAGCCGGGAGTCGTGTGTCGCCGCGGCCACGTGCCGCGCGAGTTCGGCCGAGACCCGGGCCTGGCTCCGCACCGGATCCGGGACGTCCGTCAGGGAGGCCTCGATCGCGTGCCGGTAGGCGATCGAGGTGATCGTGCCGCCGGCCGCGATCCCCAGCACGCTGCCCGTCTGGCGCAGCGTGCTGTTGACCGCGCTGCCCGCGCCGGCCTGTTCCAGCGGGAGGGATCCCAGTACGGCGCCCGTGACGGGGGCGATCACCATCCCGATCGCCGTGCCCTGTACCAGCGCGACCAGCGAATACCAGATGATCGGTGTGGTCGCGTCGAACAGCGCCAGGGACCCCATCGCCACGCTCGCCACCGCCAGCGCGACCGTGCAGACGAGGCGGACCGACGCCCGGCGGGTCAGCCGGACGGCGACCGGCGAGCCGACGATCACGCCGAGCGCACCCGGCAGTCCGAGGAACGAGGCGTCCAACGCCGAGTACTGGCGCGCACCCTGGAGGTAGAAGGCGACGTAGAAGGAGCTCGCCGTCATCGCCAGGAAGACCATCATCAGGGTGACGTTCCCGGCGGCGAAGCGGCGCTGCGCCAGCAGCCGGGGGTCGAAACTGGGCTGGGAGATGCGCAGTTCGGTGACGGTGAACGCGGCGATCAGCGCGATGCCCGCGGCGGTGCACCCCCACACCCGCGGCTCGGCGAAGGAGGCGTCCTGACCCGCGCGGATCAGACCGTACGCGAGCAGCCCGAGGCCCCCGGTCGACAGGAGCAGCCCCGCCGGGTCGAGGCGGCGGGCCTGCGGGTTGCGGGAGTTCGGCACGTACCGTGCGATGAACCCGAGGCCGAGCAGGACCACCGGCACGTTGACGAGGAACACCGACCCCCACCAGAACCGGGCGAGCAGACCGCCGGCCAGGACCGGCCCCGCGGCGATGCCGACCCCGGCGAAGGACGACAGGGTCCCGAAGGCGGCCGGTCGCTGCTCGGGCGTGAACGTCCAGCTCACCACCGCCATCGTGGCCGGGACGAGCAGGGCGGCCCCGGCGCCCATCACGGCCCGCGCCACGATGAGCTGGCCCGGTGTCGAGGCGTATGCGGCGAAGGCCGAGGCGGCTCCGAACAGGGCCATGCCGGCGAGCAGGGTGGTGCGGTGGCCGAACCGGTCGCCGAGGGCGCCCCCGGTGAACATCAGCCCGGCGAAGGCCAGTGTGTAGGCGCCGGTGGCCCACTGGAGCTGGCCCGGCGTGGCGCCGAGGCCGCTCGCGGGGTCGCTCAGCGTCTCGAAGGCGGTGGACAGGATCGTGCCGTCGAGCCAGATGAGCAGCTGGGCGAAGACGAGCACGCCCAGGATGAGCCGCCGGCGTGATTCCGGCGGCCGTGAAAGTGACAGCGGCTCTGGACGCGGGGACGGGATGGCGGAGGACGACATGCGTGACTGCCTTCGGGCTCGGGAGGGTTCGGCGCTGCGGCGCGCTAGAATCGACAGGTACCTGACGTTCTGCGGGTGCCATCCTGGCAACTCGTCAAGTTCCTGTCAATCAAAAGAAGTTCGGAGGTCGTCGCGTGGGCGACAACAGCCACGAGGGCGTGCTGAGTTTCCTGGTCCGTCACGCCTGGCTCAGCATGCGGGCCGCGATCGGGGCCGAGTTGGAGGAGTTCGGTCTCACCGTGCCGCAGTTCGCGACCCTGATGATCGTGAAGTCGTCCCCGGGCATGTCCGTGGCCCAGCTGGCCCGTTCGGTCGGGAGCAGCCGCCAGGCCGCCAACGAGATGCTCGCGGCCCTCGAACGCGACGGCCTGATCACCCGCTCGCCCCACCCCACCGACCGCAGGACGCACCAGGTGCGCCTCACCCCTGCCGGGGCCACCCGCTACGAGGACGCGCTGCCCGCCGTCCGGCGGCGCGAGGCCGCACTGGAGGCGGGCCTGGAGCCGGGACAGCGCGAGGCGGTCGTCGCGTGGATGTCGGCGATTTCCACCGCGTGCCACGAACCGGCGGACGGCTGAGCTCCCGCCCCCTTCCGCTGAGCCGGCCGGGGGAGGGGGAGTCACGGTGCGGCCGCCCCGTCGTTTCCCGGACATGACTGATCTCATGGTCCAGATCCCGGCGGACTGGCTGGCCCGGGTGTTCCTCTCGCTCCGCCGCGGCTCGTCGCAGGACGCCCAGGTCTCGGCGGCGGAGCTGCATCCCTTCACCGAGAAGCCCGGCCAGCGGATCCCCGTGCCGCGCACGACCGTTCTGCGCACCGAGCTGGCGTTGCGGGGAGAGGTCGAACGGGCCCGGGAGGAAGAGCGGCGGGCACGGCTGCTGGAGGAGGCCGACTACCTCGTCCGGGCCGGCCTCGGCGGCTAGCGCCGCGTCCGCTCCCGCCCCGGGCTCCCGTTCAGTAGACGAGCTTGTACGTCACGTCCTTGGGGACCGGGTGCGGTGACGTGTCGGTGTAGAGCAGCCGGATCGTGGTGTATTGCTGGATGTCGGGGTGGTCCGGCCAGGGCCGCGGGTGGCTCAGCGTCACCGTGACCGGGTACGGGCGGAACCGGCCCGCCGCACAGTACGGGGTGCAGTCGTTCACCAGGTCGGTGCCGGTGGCCGTCGCGGTCCGCTGCCCCCAGGTGTCCCAGCGCAGCCCCACGAGGCGGTTGTTTCCGTCACCGCAGGCCAGCAGGTACTCCTCGGGCCGTACGCGGGCCTGGGAGAAGCAGTCGATGACCACGACCGGAGCCGGGTCCATGGGCGCGGTGCGGGTCTGTGCGGAGGCCGGTACGACACCTGCCACGAGGGCAGCGGCCGCGCACAGCAGGGTGGCCGTGCGCATCCTGGCTCTTCTGGGTGCGGGAGTGAGCCCGCCCTCTGCTGAAGCGTCCACGAAGCCCTCCTCGCGGCTCGGGTCCCGCCCTCATGGCTCCAGCCCAGCTTCCCCCATCCGGGCGCACCCCGCACCCGCAAGCGCCGGGACCGCGGCCGCGCGGCCCCGGCGGAACCCGTTCAGGAGACGGCGTACCACTGGCTGGCCCAGCCGGTGTTGATGGTGCCGGTGGACTGTTCGGCGAGGTTCACGGTGGCGGGCAGGGAGCTCTGCCCGGTCAGCACCGTGCTGTAGCGGAGGTTCGGCGGGGTCAGGCCCGCGTTGACCGAGATCCCGGCGCCCGTGGACTTGAGGGTGAGCCCGTTGGTGGCCCAGGTGCCGTTGAGCAGGAGGGCGACGAAGTAGGTGCCGGGGGCGGCGGTGAAGGGCTTGGTGAGCGGCAGCGGCTTGGCGATCGCGTCGGTCATCAGCTGGGGCGAGATGTCCGCGGTGGACCCGCGCAGGGTACCGCTCGCGTCGTACACGCCGAGGTAGCACTGCGAGAGCTGGGCGTTGGGGTCGATGCCGGCCAGCCCCAGCCAGATGTTGGACCAGGTGATCTGCTCGCGCAGCACGATCTTCACCAGCGTGACCCGTCCCCCGACCCCCGCCGCGGACTGGGCGGTGACGTGGCCCGCGTCGCCCGGGTCGCCGGTCCAGGCGAGGAGGTTCTGGTCCTGCGGCCGGGGGCCCTGGTACCCGGCGCCGCCGCCCGGCGCGGCCGGAGCGGGAGCGGCCGCGCTGCCGCCGCCCTTCTCCTGCGGGCTGCCACCGGACGAGGTGCAGCCGGTCAGCACGAGCAGCGCGGCGGCGAGTACGGCGGAGAGGGCGGTGGTACGGGTGCGCATGGTCCCCCCATGAGGTGCGGTTGTGCCGAAGGGGCCATGGTCACACGGGCCGTGTCCGCCTCCCGCGGGGGGGCCCCCCGGGGGAGGGGGGGGCCGCGGGGGGAAAATTTGAGGGGGGGGGCCCCCCGCGGGGCCCA
>NZ_JBHYVA010000013.1:1479-19742 GCF_042750055.1 Streptomyces sp. NPDC059456 | reverse complement strand
GGCCCCCCCATGGGGGGGGGTGTGGGCGGTGGGGGCATGGGCCCCCGGGGCGGTGCCCCCCCCCCGCGCGCGCCCCCGGGGCGGCGGGGGGCCCGCGCGGGGACTACTTCGCAGGGGTGGCCACCGGCGCGGGCCAGAGGTGGTCGGGGGTCACGATGGAGGTGACCGCGTTCCCGATCAGGCCGGACAGGTTCTTGCCCCGGTGGTCCACGTCGCTGTTGACGAACACGACCAGGGTGGCCTTCTCGGCGGGGAGCTGGGCGGTGATGGTCTCGTAGCCCGGCAGTTCGCCGTTGTGCCCGAGCCAGCCGTTGAAGTCGAGGATCCCGAGGCCGTACGAGGCGCCGGGGACGGCGCCGATCGGGAGCGTGCGGAGCCGCTCGGCCTGCGTCTTCGCGGACAGCAGCCGGCCGTCCGCGAGTGCGGGGGCCCAGGTGTGCATGTCGTCCAGATCGGAGACCATCCCGCCGGCGGCCCAGGCCCAGGAGGGGTTCCAGTCGGTGGCGTCGGCGACGGTGCCCTTCGGGGTGAAGTCCGTGTAGCCGTGGGCGTGCGGATCGGGCAGGGCGCTGTCGGAGGGCAGCGAGGTGCCGCTCAGCTTCAGCGGCGTGAACACGTGGTCCCGGAGGTAGTCGCCCAGGCGCCGGCCGCTGACCTTCTCGACCAGCATCCCGAGCAGGACGGTGTTGGTGTTGCTGTACTGCCACTTGGCGCCGGGCTTGAAGTTCGCGGGATGGCGGAAGGCGACGTCGAGGAGCCGGCGCGGCGTGTAGCTGCGGTGCGGATCGGCGCGCAGCCCCGCCAGCCATTGCTCGTCCGTCGTGTAGTCGAACAGGCCGCTGCGCATCTCGGCCAGCTGGCGCAGCGTGACGGCGTTGCCGCCGGGGACGCCGGAGACGTACCGGGAGATGGGGTCGTCGAGGCCGACCTTGCCCTGGTCGACCAGCTGGAGGACGCCGGTGACGGTGAAGGTCTTGGTGACGCTGCCGATGCGGGTGGCGAGGCCGGACTTCATGGGCGTGCCGGTCTGCCGGTCGGCGACGCCGAAGGACTTCTCGTACGTGCCGCGGCCGGGCATCCAGAGGCCGATGTTCACGCCGGGAATGCCGGCTTCCTTCATGATCCCCGTGATGGCCGCGTCCAGCTCCTGCACGGTCGCGGGATCGAAGTTCCCGCGTACGGAGGCGACGGCCGGCCGGCCGGGGCCGGTGCCCGCGCACAGGGCGGCGAGCAGCAGGGCCGCAACGGCGGGCACGGCGGCCCGGCGGGAGCGGCGCACGGGGAACGGACGGTACCGGCCCATGATCGGTCACCTCTGCTCAGGGTCGACGGCACGACGGTCCCCGAGCCCCCAAGGCGCTCCACCCATGCTAGAAGCCCCGCTCCGCCACCGCGACCCCCTTGGCGGCCGCGCCGGACCGGGTGACCAGTAGGCTGCGACGATGGAACGCGCAGCCGACTTACCCGGGACCGCGGCCCCGGCCGTGGACCGGGACCGCGTCAACGACTACGACGGGTTCGCCGAGGCGTACGCGGCGGAGAACGAGAACAGCCTCGTGAACGCCTACTACGAGAGACCCGCGATGCTGGCCCTCGCCGGAGACGTGACGGGCCGTCGGATCCTGGACGCCGGGTGCGGCTCGGGCCCGCTGTCCGCCGCCCTGCGCGATCGCGGTGCCGTCGTCACCGGGATCGACGTCAGCGCCGGGATGCTGGCGCTGGCCAGGCGGCGGCTCGGTGACGACGCAGCCCTGCACCTGGCCGATCTGAGGGACCCCCTGCCGTTCGACGACGGGGCGTTCGACGACGTGGTCGCGTCCCTGGTCCTGCACTACCTGGAGGACTGGGGCCCGGCGCTGGCCGAGTTGCGGCGTGTGCTCAGGCCCGGGGGCCGGCTGATCGCTTCGGTGGACCACCCGTTCGTGGCCTACACGATCCACGATCCCCGGCCCGACTACTTCGCCACCACCAGCTACGGCTTCGACTGGACGTTCGGCGGGCGGACCGTGCCGATGCGGTTCTGGCGCAAGCCGCTGCACGCGATGGCCGAGGCGTTCACCACCGCCGGCTTCCGGCTTTCCGCCATCAGCGAGCCGCAGCCCGACCCGGCCGCCCGGGAACTGTTCCCGGACGGCTTCCGGGACCTCGCGACCAAGACCACGTTCCTGTTCTTCGTCGTCGAGGTGCCTCCCGGAAACCGTCCCGGGCGCTGAGGCGGGCCCGGCCCCGGGGTCAGTGGGCCGGGGCGATGGGGAGTCGGCGCTTGTGTTCCGTCAGGTGGTAGCGGCGGACGATCGTGTCGAAGGCGCGCTCGTCGACCGGCTTGCCCTCCAGGAAGTCGTCGATGTCGTCGTACGTGACGCCCAGCGCGTCCTCGTCGGCCTTGCCCGGGTCCAGGGTCTCCAGGTCCGCCGTGGGGGTCTTCCAGACCAGCTCGGCGGGGGCGCCCAGGGCGTCGGCCACGGCGCGCACCCGGCGCTTGGTCAGGCCGGTCAGCGGGACCAGGTCGGCCGCGCCGTCGCCGAACTTGGTGAAGAAGCCGGAGACCGCCTCCGCCGCGTGGTCCGTGCCGACGACCAGGCCGTCGTGGGCGCCGGCCACCGCGTACTGGGCGATCATGCGCTGGCGGGCCTTGATGTTGCCCTGCACGAAGTCCTGGTGGTGGGCGTCGCGGAAGACGGTCCCGCCCGCGAGGGCGGCCTCCAGCGCGGCGTCGCTGGCCGGCTTGACGTCCACCGTCAGCACCCGGTCGGCCCGGATGAAGCCGAGCGCGAGCTGGGCGTCCTTCTCGTCGGCCTGGACGCCGTACGGGAGCCGCATCGCGTGGAACGTCGCCTCGTGCCCGGCCTCGCGGGCCCGCTCCACGGCGAGCTGGCAGAGCCGGCCGGCCGTGGTGGAGTCCACTCCGCCGCTGATGCCGAGCACCAGGGAGCGCAGGCCCGTCGAGGTGAGTGCCTCCGCGAGGAAGGCCACCCGGCGCTCGATCTCCCGGTGCGCGTCGAAGGACTCCGACACCTGGAGTTCCCGGGCGATCTCCTGCTGCAGAACGGTGGACGCCGGCCGGCTCACGGCTGCTCCTCGTGGTCGATGGTGGTTCGTGGTCGCTGCGCTGCCGACCCTAGTCGAAGCCCGCTCCCGCCCCGAAAGCGGGCGGCCGCCGTCGTGGGGCTTGACAGACGGCATCCGATGTTATGACACTCAAAGTGCAAGATGTTGTGCCACATGTCCCCGGGGGGTCAGGAGGCAGTCATGCCGGAGCGCCGAACCTACGCCCTCGCGGGGATCGTCATGGGTGCGGTCTGGATCATGGGCTCGGACACCAGCCCCCGGGACCATGCGCTGCGGCTCCTCGCCCTCGTCGCGTGCGCCGGAACGGCGATGGCCCTGCTGCACCGCCGCCGGGCCCGCCTCGGCCGGCCCGTGGACCGCCGGCTGCACTCCGGCCTGCTGGTGGGCAAGGTGCTGCTGGTCGTCGTGGCCCTGGCCCTCGACGGCCTGCTCGGCCTGTGGATCTCCGAGCCGAGCCTGGTCACCGCGGCCCTGCTGTGCCTGTTCATCGCGTTCGGCGGCCCTTGTCTGCACCGGTGGCTCGCGCGTGGCCGCAAGGGCGGCCCGGAGGGCCGGCGGCCCGTTCCGCCGGCGGACGCCCGGGTTCTGTCCGGGGCCGGGGCGGGGCTTGGGGCCGCGGCCCGAGCCGGTGCCGGTGCCGGTGTCGACGGTGATCGGGACCGGCCGGGCCCGGCTTAGGGGGTGTCCGCGTCCGTGGTGGCGAGGAGGGCGTGCACGGCGGTCTTCATGGTGCGGGTGGCCGCTTCGACGGAGAGGCCGCTGTTGCGCCAGTGGTACCAGGCGCCCCAGGTGGTGACCGCGTCGAGTCCGTGGAGTACTTCGGTCCTGCGCTCGGCGGGCAGTCGGCCGAGCTCCTCGGCGAAGATCTCGGCGAGTCGTGCGCGGGCGAAGTCGAGGACCTGGCGGGTGACCTCGCTGATGCGGTCGCCGGGCTTCTCGATGCGCAGGAGCGTCAGCTGCGCGGGTGTGATCCACTCCAGGATCCGGGAGCGCTGTTCGGTGAGGGCCGCGACGCGGACGTCCCTGGGGCCGTCCGTCGGCAGCGGTTTGATCTGCTCGATCAGCTGTTCCAGGCGCCGGGTGATGGCGGTCTCCACGAGCTGGGACATGTCGGCGTAGTGGTGGAAGACCAGGCGGCGCGAGACGCCGGCGCGTTCGGCGACGCGGTCCGCGGGGAAGTGGGACTCCCCTTCGTCGAGCAGGGACAGCACGGCGTCCGCGATCTTCACCCGGGACAGGCGGCTGCGCTCGGCGCGGCCGTCCGCGAGTCGTTCCTCTGGCTGCTGAGCCGATTGCTGCACGTTGACCCCTCCCGGCCTCACTCTCCGCCATTGTCGCAAACGGGGGCGCGACGCCCGCCCGGGCGCCACCGGCGTTGAATAAATTGCATCGCGAGTGCAATGATGCGCCCATGTTCGTCACCCTGGGGCGCTGGTGCGCCCGTCGGCCGAAGCGGGTCACCGCCGCCTGGCTCCTGTTGCTGGTCGCTCTGGCCACCGCGGTGGGCGTTCTCGGCAGCGCCACCACCGAAACGGTCTCCATACCCGGCAGCGACAGCCAGGCCGCCCAGGACGCGGCCCGCGTCTTCGCCGACCCGGCCTCGGGCCGTCAGCCCCTCGTCCTGCACACCGCCGCGGACGCCGCGCCCCTCACCTCGGCCGGTGCGCGCGACGCCGTCGAAGCGGCGGCCCGGGCCCTCACGGCGCGTGACCACGTGGTCGCCGTCACCACCCCGTACCAGCCCGCCGGCGCCGCGGCCCTCGCCCCCGACGGGCACACCGCCTATCTCTCCGTCGAACTGGACGTGGCGGGCCGCGACATCACCGCGGACATCGCCCACGACCTCCTGGCCGCCGCCGAACCGGCCCGAGCGGCCGGGATCGAGGTCACGCCCGGCGGCAACCTCGCCGTCGCGGCCGACAAGAAGTCCACCAGGCGCAGCGAGGTCATCGGGCTCGTCGCGGCCTTCGCCGTCCTCTACCTCGGATTCCGCAGGCCGATCGCCGCCGCCGTACCGCTGGCCGTCGCCGTCGTGGGCCTCGGTGTCTCGCACGCGGCGATCGGCCTGACCGGCCACCTGATGGACATGCCGTCCTCCGGAGCCACCATCGCGGCGATGATCGGACTCGGGGTGGGCATCGACTACAGCCTCTTCTGCCTGACCCGGTTCCGTGAGCTGCTCGCCGGCGGGGCGCAGATCGAGGACGCCGCCGCCCTCACGACCGGTGCCTCGGGCAAGGCCGTGGCCTTCGCCGGCACCGCGGTCATCGCGGCGCTCGCCAGTCTGGCCCTCGGCGGCCTGCCCCTGCTCCAGGCGCTGGCCCTCGCACCCGGCATCGCCGTCCTGGTCGCCATGGCGGCCACCCTCACCCTGCTCCCCGCACTGCTCGCCCTGCTGGGACGGCGCCTGGCCCCCGCCCCCGTCGCTCCGGTCGCCCCCGGTGCCGAGGGCCGGCCGGAAGCCGCCGGGGCGCCCGAGCGCGGCTGGGCGCGCATCGCCCGGCACGTCGCCGACCGGCCGTGGCGTTACCTGCTGGCGGGCCTGGCCTTCTTCGTCCTGCCGGCGCTCGCCGCGGCCCAGCTGTCCTTCGGCCAGCTCGACGGCGGCGACAAGTCCCCGGGCACGGCCGGACGGACGGCCTACGACCGGCTCGAAGCCGCGTTCGGCCCCGGCGTCAACGGCCCCCTCCAGGTCACCGACGCGCTGCCGAAGCCCGCGTCCGGACCCGCCGACCCGGCCGTCGCCGCCGTCGGCCGGGCGCTGAAGGACACCAGCGGCGTGGCCGCGGTCGGACCGGCGCAACTGAGCCGTGACGGCAGGACCGTTCGCTGGCAGGTCACCCCCACCACCGCGCCCGGCGATCCGGGCACCGCCGGCCTCGTCCGCCGCCTGCGCGAGCACACCCTCCCGGCGGCCACCGCCGGCACCGGCCGGGAAGCCCATGTCGGCGGCGTTCCCGCGACCCAGCTGGACCTCAACGACCGGCTCTCGCAGCGCCTGCCCGCCGTCATCGGGGTGGTCCTCGCCATCGCCGCCCTGCTCCTGCTGCTGGCCTTCCGCTCCCCGCTCGTCGCCGCCAAGGCGGCCGTACTGAACCTCCTCTCGGTGGCCGCCGCCTACGGTGTGCTCACCGCGCTGTTCCAGTGGGGCTGGGGAGCGGTGCCGCTCGGCCTGCCGGGGCCCGTCCCGGTCCCCGGATACGTACCGCTGCTGATGTTCGCGGTGCTGTTCGGGCTCGCCATGGACTACGAGGTCTTCCTGCTCAGCGCCGTCCGCGAGGCATGGCTCGCCACCGGCGACAACCGGGGCTCGGTGATCACCGGCCTCGGCAGGACCGGCAGGATCATCACCTCCGCCGCGCTCATCATGGTGTGCGTCTTCCTGGCCTACCTCCTGTGGGACGACCCCGTCGTCAAGATGTTCGGAGTCGGCCTCGCGACCGCGGTCGCGCTCGACGCCACCGTCGTCCGCGGGCTCCTCGTCCCCACCACGATGGTCCTGCTCGGCAAGGCCAACTGGTGGATCCCCCGCCGGCTCGACCGCCTGCTGCCGCAGATGCACATCGAAGGCGACCCGGAGACCTCCGTACCCGAACCCGTGAGGAACGCATGAACCACACCGCTCCCTCCGCAGCGCCCGCGCGCGCCGTGGCATCCGGCGCCGGCGCGCGGCGTCCCCGGCGCACCCGGCGCCTGGTCCTGGCCGGCGCGTGCGCGCTGCTCGCCGGCCTCGCGCTCACCGACCGCGTCGCCGCCGGTGTCACCGAGGGCCGCATGGCCGACCGGATCGCCGCCCGGCAGAGCGCCCTGGTGGCGGCGCCGAACGTGTCCATCGACGGATTCCCGTTCCTGTGGCACGCCGCGGCCGGCAGCTACCCGCAGGTGGAGGTCGAGGGCCGGGCCGAGACGCAGGACGGCCTGCCCGTCACCGCCGCCTTCGACCTGCACGACGTGTCCAGGAAGCCGGGAGGCTACTCGGCCGCCGCGGCGCGGGCCGCGTTCAGCGTTCCGCTCGACGCGCTCGCGGCCAAGCGCGGCTCCGACGTCCGGCTGACCGGGCAGGACGGGAAGCTGCAGATCACCCGGACCATCATGGGGATGCCGCTCGTCGTGACCGCCGCACTCAAGCTGACCGGTGACACCGTCACGCTCGAACCGACCGCGGCGTCCCTGGCCGGCCGTGGTCTCGACCCGGCCAACCCCCGGATCGTGGCCGCGCTCAATGCGGTGGAACGCAAGATTCCGGAGCTGCCGCTCGGCCTGGCCCCGTCGTCGGTCTCCGTCGACGACGGCGCCGTGACCGTGCACAGCGAGGCGAAGGACCTGGCCCTGCCCGCCCGGACGTGACCGCGCGGTGCCGGGCGGGGAGCGGTCGAGGCCCCGCCCGGCGGTCACCGGCTCTTGCGCTGGGCCTCGACGATGCTGCGTACCGTCCCGTCCACCCCGGCGCGGCTCTGCACCCGCTCCGAAAAGGCGGGGAACTGCCCGGCGATCGCCACGAGCGCCTTCAACTCGGCCGGCGCGACGTTGACTTCGCATAGGTTCCGCTCTACGGCGCGGACCACGCCGCGCGCCACCTGCCCTGGCGACACCGTCCGCGCGCCGGCGGGGGTCTTCGCGCCCGTCGCGGCGAACATGCCGGCGTCCCGGACGTATCCGGGCTGGACGAGCGAGACCCCGACGCCCGTGCCGTGCAGGTCCTGGCGGAACGCCAGCGCGAAGCCGCGCAGCCCGAACTTCGTCGCGTTGTACAGGGAGGACGACTTGGTGGCGGCCTTGCCGGAGATCGAGCCGATCAGCGCGATGTGGCCCTGGCCCGCGTCGACCATCCGGGGTGCGAGCAGGCGGGCCAGCATGATCGGCGCGCGAAGGTTCACGGCGAGGGACCGGTCGATCTGCTCGGGGGTGTAGTCGAGCACGTCGCCGCTCGACGGGAGCGCGGCATTTGCGATCAGGATGTCGGTCTCGGGGCACTCCTGCGCCAGCCGGGCGACATCGGACGCGTCCGCGAGGTCGGCGAGGACGGCCCGCGCCCCGAGCTCGTCGGCCACGGTCCTCAGGGCGTCCTCGCGGCGTCCGGTGACCACCAGTTTCGCGCCCTTGGCGGCGAGCGTGCGGGCCAGCGTGAGGCCGATGCCCCCGGTGACCCCGGTGAGGAGAACGGTTGATCCGGTGATGCGCATCCCAATACCCTCCCTGTTGTTCGTTCGAACGAACACTAGTCAGGCGGCGAGTGTCGTGTCCATGCCGAACACAGGTCCGGGTGAATGTGAGAATGGCGGGCATGGAGAAGGCCGCCGACACCCGCCAGAGCATCATCGACGCCGTGCTGCGCATCATCGGGCAGGACGGGATCGCCGCGGTGAGCAACCGGCGGATCGCCCGGGAGGCCCGGGTCTCCCTGGGGTCGATCACGTATCACTTCGCCACCCAGCACGAACTGCTGCGCGAGAGCCTGCTGCACTTCGTGGGTGAGGAGACCAGGCGATTCACCGAGATGGCCGACGCCTGCACGAGCGAAGGCCTCGACATCCAGGGCGCCGCGGACGCCGTGGGGCTGGTGGCCGGCGGAACCGAGTTCGACAGCAGGCACATCGCCCCCTTCGAGCTGTACATCCAGGCGGGCCGCGACGAACGCCTGCGGGCCGCGGCCGCCGAATGCTTCGCGGCCTACGACCGGCTCGCCACCCGCATCCTCCACGCGCTCGGCCTGCCCGATGCCGAACGGCTGGCGAGCACCGCGGTCGCCCTCGTCTTCGGGCAGCAGCTGCGCCGGCTCGCCACGGGATCGCCCGCGGAGGACCTGGTCGACACCCTGCTCTTCCTGACGCAGCCCGCATCCCGCTGATCCGCGGCCGGGAAGCCCCTGGGACCGGCGGGCCGAAGGCCCGTGGGGCCGCCGGGCCACGGCCCCGTGGGACCGGTGGGGTCAAAGCCCGTTGGGGGGAAGGCCGCTCGCGCTAGTGTTCGCCCGTGAGCCTTCATGTCGTCATGGGATTCGGGCCCGCAGGGGCCGCCACCGCCCGGCTTCTGGCCGAACAGGGCCATACCGTACGGGTGGTGACCAGATCGGGACGCGGCGCGGAACCCGGCATCGAGCACGTCGCGCTCGACGCCACGGACAGCGGACGGCTGGCCGGAGCCGCACGCGGCGCGACCGCCATCCACCAGTGCGCCGCCCCGCCCTACCACCGCTGGGCGAACGAGTGGCCACCGCTGCTCTCGTCCGCCTGCGCGGCGGCGGAGGAGACGGGGGCCGTCCTGGTCATGCTGGGCAACCTCTACGCGTACGGACCCGTGGACGGCCCCCTCACCGAGACGATGCCCCTGGCGGCGACCGGGACCAAGGGACGGGTCCGCGCCGCCGGCTGGGAGACGGCGCGCAAGCTGCACCGCGAGGGCCGCATCAAGGCCGTCGAGGTACGCGCCTCGGACTTCTTCGGACCCGGCGTCACCGACGGCGGACACCTGGCCGGGCGGGTCGTGCCGCCACTGCTGCGCGGAAAGCCGGTCTCCACCCTCGGGGACCCCGACGCCCCGCACAGCTGGACCTACCTCCCCGACGTGGCCAGGGCCCTGGCCGAGGTCGCGGGCGAGGAGCGGGCCTGGGGCCGGGCCTGGCACGTTCCGACCGGACCCGCGCTGTCCGTACGGGAGATGGCGGGCCTCCTCGCGGCGCAGGCGGGAACGGCGCCGGCCACGGTCCGCAGGCTGCCGTCCGCGCTGTTCGGCGCGGCCTCGCTCTTCTCCCCGCTGCTCCGTGAACTGAAGGAGATCCGCTACCAGTTCGACCGCCCCTTCGTCGTCGATTCGAGCGCGTACGAGGCCGAGTTCGCCGTCCGCGCCACCCCCGTCGGCGAACAGGTCAAGGCGACGGTGGACTGGTGGCGCGAACGACTGGCCACACCCCGGTGACGCCCCGGGCGGAGGACGGCGACACGGCGGACCCGGCCGCGGGAGCACGGCGCGACGACATCGCGATCGTGGGGATGGCCTGCCGCTTCCCGGGAGCGCCCGACCTCAACCGGTACTGGCAGCTCCTCACCGCCCCACGACCGCAGTTCTCCACCGTCCCCGAGGAGCGCTGGCGCTCCGCCGCGTTCCTCGGCGACGACCCGCGCGACGCGTCCTGCGCGTACACGGACACCATGGCCCTGCTGCCGGACGTGGGCCACTTCGACGCGGCGCACTACGGCATCCCGCCCCGGCGGGCCCGCTCGATGGACCCCCAGCACCGGCTGCTGATCGACCTCGCGCGGGAGGCCGTCCAGGACGCGGGCTGGGAGACCGAGGGCTTCGACCGCGAGGAGACCTCGGTGATCACCTCGCTCACCGAGAGCGGCTACCGCGAACTCAGCACCATGCGGATACGGATGCGCCAGGTGGCCGGCGGCGAATTCGGGGCGCGGGCGGACGACCCCCGGTGGGCGGAGACGGTCCGCGCCGTGGACGGGCTGCACGGCACGTCCGTGGCCGGGCTCCTGCTCAACATGGGCCCCAACAGCATCAGTTCGGTCTTCGACCTGCACGGCGAGAGCTACGCGCTGGACTCGGCGTGTTCCGGCGGGCTCATGGCGGTGGCCAACGCCGTGTTCGCCCTGCGCGCGGGACGCAGCCGCATCGCGCTCGCCGGCGGCGCCCAGATGATCCTCGCCCCCGACCTCCTGGTGGGGCTGAGCCGGATCGGCGCCCTCTCGCGCAGCGGCCGGTGCCTGCCGTTCGGTGCGCAGGCGGACGGCTTCGTCCTCGGAGAGGGCGCGGGCCTCCTCGTCCTGCGGCCCCTGGCCGACGCACGGGCGGCGGGCGACCGGGTCTACGCCGTGATCCGGGGCGTGGGCACGGCCAACGACGGAACCGTGCAGGGCGGCATGCACCCCGAGGCGGCGGGCCAGCTGCGGGCGCTGCGCCGGGCCTACCGCGACGCGGGCCTGGCCCCGGACTCGGTGGGCTACCTGGAGGCGCACGGCACCGGGACGAAGGCCGGCGATCCGGTCGAGGTCGGGGTGCTGCGCGAACTGCGCGGAGACCGCGGTGCGCCCGCATTCCTCGGCGCGGTGAAGGCGGTGGTGGGGCACTCCCTGAACGCCGCCGGGATCGCCGGGCTCATCAAGACCGTACTGGCCGTGCAGCGGGGGGTGATACCGCCGCAGCCGGAGTTCGAGCCGGCCGACCCGGCCGGGCTCGATGCGGCCCGGCTGACCATCCCGACGCGGGCGACCCCGTGGCCGGAATCGGGGCAGCCGCGCCGGGCCGGGGTGAGCGCCTTCGGGTTCGGCGGCACGGGGGTCCACCTGGTGGTGGAGGAGGCCGGCGGGGAGCCCGCCCCTCCGGCGCCGGTCGGGGAACCGCAGCTCCTGGTGCTCAGCGCCCGGGACCGGGCCGGGCTGGCCCGCTACGCCCGGGAACTCGCGCACACGCTCACCGTCGACCGGCTGCCGCCGGACCGGGTGGCCGCGACCCTGGCCCGCCGGGCTCCCCTCGGCCGGCGGCTGGCCCTGGTGGTGCGGGACGCCGCCGACGCCGTCGCGCAGCTGACCGCGGCGGCGCGGGACGTGGAGGCGGGCCGCGCCGCGGACGGCGCACCGGAACCCGCGACCGGCCCGGCCGCCCCGGTGGGCGCGGTCGGTCCCGAGGCGAGCGCACGGACACCCCCGTGCACCCTGCCGCCGAGCCCGCTCGCCCCGCGGCGCCACTGGGTGGTGGACGACGCGGCCCGCGAGCCGGCGGACCCGCCCGGCCCGGGGCGGCCACCCGGACCGGCGACCGCGCAGACACGGGGCGCCGGCGCCGCCGGTACGACCGCGGCCTCCCTCGTCCTCGAAGCGGTCTCGCGGACCGGCGTCTTCCCGCTGTCCGACCTCGACGCGCGGATGACGCTGACGACCGATCTCGGCTTCGACTCCCTGATGCTGCAAGAGCTGGAAGTCGTCCTGGGCCGGCTGGTCCCCGGCTTCACCTCCGACGAGACGTACGCACCCGGGCTCACCATCGAAGGGCTGATCACGCTCGTCGCCCCGCACTTCACGGGGGAGCCGGTGCCCGGTGGACCGCCGCCCCCGCAGCCGGACGCCTCGGGCCGGGACACCGCAGGCACGTGCGTCGAGGACTTCCCGGAAGTGCTGGAGTTCGAGGAGCGCCTGCGCTCGATCACCGCCGGCGGCGCGGACTTCCCGTACTTCCGGGTCCACGAAGGCACCATCCGCGACACCACCGTCATCGGCGGCCGGCCCTACCTCTCCTTCGGCAGCTACAACTACCTGGGGCTCTCCGGCCATCCGGCGGTCAACGAGGCCGTTCACCGAGCCGTGGACCGCTACGGGACCTCGGTCTCCGCGAGCCGGATGCTCTCCGGCGAACGGGACCTGACCGTACGGCTGGAGCGGGTGCTCGCCGGATTCCTCGGGGTCGAGGACTGCCTGGCGCTGGTGAGCGGCCACGCCACCAACGTCACGGCCATCGGGCACCTCGTCGGCGCGGGCGACCTCGTCCTCCACGACGCGCTCGCCCACGACAGCATCCTCCAGGGCTGCGCCCTGTCCGGCGCGGCCCGGCGGCCGTTCGCCCACAACGACATGGGCCGGCTGGAGCACATGCTGAAGGTCAACCGGTCCCGGTTCAGGCGGGTGCTGATCGCCGTCGAGGGCGCGTACAGCATGGACGGCGACCTGGTCGACCTGCCCGCGGTCGTCGAACTGAAGAAGCGCCACGGCGCCCTGCTGCTGGTCGACGAGGCGCACAGCATCGGCACCGTGGGCGAACGCGGGCGCGGAGTGGGGGAGTTCTACGACGTCGACCGCACTGCCGTGGACCTGTGGATGGGAACCCTCTCCAAGGCCTTCGCCGGCTGCGGCGGTTACCTGGGCGCGTCGGCGCGGACGGTGCGGTGGCTGCGGCACACGCTGCCCGGGTTCGTGTACAGCGTCGGCCTGACCCCCGCCAACGCGGCCGCGGCGCTGGCCGCCGCCGAGCTGATCGCCGCGGAACCGCAGCGGGTGCGTACGCTCCAGCGCAACGCGGAGCTGTTCCTCGGGCTGGCCGCCGCGGCCGGTCTGGCGACGGGCTCCAGCGGCCGGACGCCGATCGTGCCGTGCCTGCTGGGCGGCTCCGCGCGGACCCTGCACGTCGCGGACCGGCTGTTCCGGCGCGGGATCATCGCCGATCCGATCTTCCACCCCGCGGTGGAGGAGGGGCTGGCGCGACTGCGGTTCTTCCTCACGAGCGAGCACACGGAACGTGACGTCCGCCGCGCCGTGGCGGTCCTGGCCGAGGAGGTGGCGGCCACCGGGGGATGAGTCAGAACAGGGTGCGCTCTATGCGGTCGAGCGTGGCGGACGTGCCGGGCGCCGCTGCCCCCGCAGCCGTGCTCGCGGCCGTGTCGGCGGCCCCGCCCGGCGCGGCGCGCTCCGCGGCGCCGCGCAGCCGCTGCGAGAGCAGATAGGCGATGACCTCCGCCTCCTGCTCCTGCACGTCGTCGTACGTGGCGCGCAGGAGCATGTCGCGCACGAGGTCGGGGTCGAGGTTGGGGAAGAGGATGCGGGAACTCGCCTCGTCCAGGAGGCCGGCCCCGCGGTGGCAGCAGATGATGTGTCCCAGCTCGTGCAAGATGATGTGCTCCTGATGCGCGCTGGTGGTGTTGGCGTCGTAGAAGATCAGGTCTTCGTCGCGTGCGGCCACCCACATGCCGCACGGCTGCGACGCGGGCATCGGCATGGGAACCAGAGTGATCGGCCGGCCGCGGACCTCGCCGAGGTAGCGGCACAGCTCGGCCACACCGGCTCCCTCCGGCAGGTCCAGGGCGGCGAGCCGCCGTGCGCCGTCCTTGCGGAGCTTCTTGAGCCGGCTGCGGCGGTCCTGGTCGGCCGGCCGTCCCCTGCCGGGGACCCTCACTCCGGGTCCGCGGGGTCCGGGGGATCTGCGGGGTCCGTGACGGGAGGAAGGCCCTGCAACTGCCGGTACTGGTCCATGATGGCCGTGATGGCCTGGAGGTTCTCCTTCTTCATGCCGGCGGCGCGCATCGCCACCGAGCGGACGCCCGCCTGCCGCAGGGCCTCGATGGCGGCGACCTCGCCGAGCACGGACTCGGCGACCTTGTCGTCGAAGAAGTAGGCGACCGATACGCCGAAGAAACGGGCGAGGGCGGCCAGCAGGTCCGGTGAGGGGTTGGAGCGCTTGCCGGTCCGCAGCTGCGACAGGTACACGCCGCCGACCTTGAGGTCGGGGCTGGCCCGCTTCAGCTCCTCGGCCACCTCGGCATTGGTCCAGTGCCTGCCCTTGGGGCGGACCGTCTTGAAGAGGTTGTCCAGACGCACTGCCAGTACGGGCCGGTCGTCACTCTCGGACACTGCGCATCTCCCTCCCGTCACCTCCTCGGCATTGCTCTCAGCTATTTTCCAGTTTTGCAGATTAGCGGTCAGTTGACAATCTGGCGTGAGTCCGCCACCGTGTAGCTCGTCGATAGCTGACAGCTAACTTTGCTTACGGGGGTAGCCGAGTGGGGCGTCAGTCGTATCGGCCGGGCGGGCCGGCCCTCGGGGGATGGGGGCCGGCCCCCGCTCAACCGATCTTCCGGTAGACGGACGCGACCTGGGCGAGCCAGGCGACCTCCGCGGTGAAGTTGTCCGGGTCGCGGTCGTCGAAATCGCCGGCGTCCTTGCTGTCGACGGGGACCGTCCCGGTGCGCTTCGCGTGCAGGGCCTGCCTGATCTGCGTCGCCTCGGCGAACGCCTGCCGGTATTCGCTGTTCGTCCCGGCACCCGCGGTCCCGGCGGCGGGGGCGGCGGCGGAGCGGTCGATGTACGGGCGCAAGTCCCGCCACCCGTCCCGGATTTCGATCACCCGCCGGTGCAGGCGGTAGTTCAGATCGGAGACCGCGGCCGACCCCGAAGGCTCCAGGACGATGTCCGGGGAAGCCTCGTACAGGTCCCGCCAGAGCGGGTAGAGCGCCCGGTAGGACCGGTAACTGCGCACCCAGTCCAGCAGTTTGGCCGCCGACGCCTCCCAGGAGGAGATGGTCAGGCTCAGCGACAGCACGACGATGCCGGCCGCGCTGAACACGGACGCGGCGACCTGCCAGACGCCGATGTCGATCCCCCACGCGGCGGTGAGGATGTTCACCGTGCGGCACAGGCAGTACAGGAACAGGACCACCGCCGAGACGGACAGCAGGCGCAGGGCCTGCCGCAGCGAGGCCTTGCCCGTCATCCGGGCGTAGGGTCCGCACTGCCGGAAGATCGTCACGCACGGCACCGCCTGGGACACGATGAAGACCAGGAGGTACGTGAGGACCAGCGGCCGGCCGCTGCCCGTGTTGAAGTCCGACGCCGGCCGGCCCGGCCCGTCGGCGATGAAGAAGAGCGCGATCAGGAGCACGCCGAGGACGACGCCCGTCACCAGCCAGTAGCGGACCTTGCGCACCACTTCCCCGGTGTCCGTCGCCCAGCGCAGCAGGATGATCTGCGCGCTGACGCAGAACGCGACCGCCGACACGTGCATCACCAGGATCGCGAGGTTCCCGACGCCCAGGAAGCTCCCGCCCCCCATGGCGACGGCGCCCATGGTGAAGGTGAGGCACTGGAGCAGCAGGGTGACGACCAGGGCGCGGTAGGCGTGGTCCCTCCAGCTGCGCCCCACCTGGCAGAGCCGGTAGACGAGCGCGGCGTACGACGAGAGCGCCGCGACGGCGAAGCAGAGGGTTCGGGTGAGGTTCACGGCTCGTTGCGGGGCTTCTCGTCCAGGGGGACCGTCAGCCCGATGCCCTCGGCCGCCACCGCGATGGCGAAGTCGAAGTAGGCGGCCTCGTCCCGGACGCTGTCGTGGGTCCGGCTGAAGACCTGGAACACCAGCAGGCCGATCAGGCTGCTCCACAGCGCGATGCCGCGCTCGATGAGGTCCGCGAACGGGGCCTCGGGCGTCCCGCCGAAGAGCGCCACCGCCTCGGGCAGGAGCAGCGGAGGTCCGGGCACCGCCCGCCGGGGCGGGGTGAGTTCACCGTCCGCCAGTGCGGAGCGCACGATGCCGGCCAGCACCGCGGGCGTACGTGCGGCGGCCGGGACCGTGGTCTGCGGGGCGTGGTAACCGGGCACGGGGGAGCCGTAGATCAGCGTGAACTCGGGCGAGTGGGCGAAGGACCACTCCCGCAGGGCGCGCGTCACCGCGAGGAGCCGCTCCCCGGCCGACGCGCCGGCGGCGCCGGCCGCCTGATCTGCCCGCTCCATCGCGGCGGCGGAGTCGTCGTAGGCGTCGATGACGAGCGCGGTCAACAGGTCGTCGCGGTGCGGGAAGACGGCCTCCACGTCGGCGACGGCGAAACCGCCGGCCTCGGCGACCGCCTCCGGGGACAGCCCTGCGGCGCCGAGTTCCGCGAGCAGTCGGCGGGCGGTCGCCTTGGTGGCTGCCGCGCGCGCGGCGTTCTCATCGGCGTTCTCATCGGTGGCCCGTGCGGAAGCATCCATGGCCAAACCGTACCGGTCGGTCACCGCCGTCCCGGGGCATTCACCGGAGCACCACGGGAACCCACAGTGATCCGGCCAATGACCGACCGGTTCCGGATCCCCGGGGTGCAGGGTGGCCGGGAGCCGCGCGGTGCTCGTCCGGCCGCGTTTGCATAGCCATGCGTTTAAGTGCATACTCTTCCCATGTCTAAGGTTCTCACCTCCCTTCCCGCCGGCGAGCGCGTCGGCATCGCCTTCTCGGGCGGCCTCGACACCTCCGTCGCGGTCGCGTGGATGCGCGACAAGGGTGCCGTCCCCTGCACCTACACCGCCGACATCGGCCAGTACGACGAGCCCGACATCGCGTCGGTGCCCGGCCGTGCCCAGACCTACGGTGCCGAGATCGCGCGCCTGGTCGACTGCCGGGCGGCGCTGGTCGAGGAGGGCCTGGCCGCACTCGCCTGCGGCGCGTTCCACATCCGCTCGGGCGGCCGCGCGTACTTCAACACCACCCCGCTCGGCCGCGCCGTCACCGGCACCCTGCTGGTCCGGGCGATGCTGGAGGACGACGTACAGATCTGGGGCGACGGCTCGACCTTCAAGGGCAACGACATCGAGCGGTTCTACCGCTACGGCCTGCTCGCCAACCCCCACCTGCGCATCTACAAGCCGTGGCTCGACGCCGACTTCGTCACCGAGCTGGGCGGGCGCAAGGAGATGTCCGAATGGCTGGTCGCCCACGGCCTGCCCTACCGGGACAGCACCGAGAAGGCGTACTCCACCGACGCCAACATCTGGGGCGCCACCCACGAGGCCAAGACGCTGGAGCACCTCGACACCGGCGTGGAGACCGTGGAGCCGATCATGGGCGTGCGGTTCTGGGACCCGTCCGTCGAGATCGCCACCGAGGACGTCACGATCGGCTTCGACCAGGGCCGCCCCGTGACGATCAACGGCAAGGAGTTCCACTCCGCCGTCGACCTCGTGATGGAGGCGAACGCCATCGGCGGCCGCCACGGCATGGGCATGTCGGACCAGATCGAGAACCGGATCATCGAGGCGAAGAGCCGCGGCATCTACGAGGCGCCCGGCATGGCGCTGCTGCACGCCGCGTACGAACGCCTCGTCAACGCGATCCACAACGAGGACACCCTCGCGCACTACCACAACGAGGGACGGCGCCTCGGCCGGCTGATGTACGAGGGCCGCTGGCTCGACCCGCAGGCCCTGATGGTCCGCGAGTCGCTCCAGCGCTGGGTCGGCTCGGCCGTCACCGGCGAGGTCACCCTGCGGCTGCGGCGCGGCGAGGACTACTCGATCCTCAACACCACCGGCCCGGCCTTCAGCTACCACCCGGACAAGCTGTCCATGGAGCGCACCGAGGACTCCGCGTTCGGCCCGGTCGACCGGATCGGCCAGCTCACCATGCGCAACCTCGACATCGCCGACTCGCGCGCCCGCCTGGAGCAGTACGCGGGCCTCGGCATCGTCGGCACCGCCCACCCCGAGCTGATCGGCGCCGCCCAGGCGGCGGCGACCGGCCTGATCGGCGCGATGCCCGAGGGCGGCGCCGAGGCCATCGCCTCCCGCGGCGAGGTCTCCGGCGACGACGAGCTGCTGGACCGCGCCGCGATGGAGTTCGGCACCGACTGACCGGTGGGCCACGGTCCCGGGGGGTGCGACTCGTCCAAGTCGTGTTGTGCGCCCGGGGGCGCGGTCCCTGCGTGGGGCGTAGCCGCGGGCCGGTGACCAGGGATCAAGCTG
>NZ_JBHYVA010000013.1:0-1469 GCF_042750055.1 Streptomyces sp. NPDC059456 | reverse complement strand
GGGGGGCGCCGGGGCCGGGGGGGGCCCACCCCGCCCGCGGGGTGTCCACCGCCCGGGGCCGCCGTCCGTGCGTCCGGCCATCCGTCCGTCCGTTCCCGTGGCAACACGCTGTCCGAGACGGGCACTTGTCCGAAGGGACGTGCCCTACGCTGGGAGCTTCTCGATTCGCCGGCGGGCGAACGGCTGCGGACGGAGCGTGGGGTTGACGGCGGGGGACGCGAACGGCGCCGAGCTGGTCGGCAGGGTGCTCGGCGGACGGTACCGGGTGACCGCGGTGATCGGACGCGGCGGCATGGGCGTGGTCGCCCGCGCCGTCGACGAACTGCTCGGCCGGGAAGTCGCCGTGAAGGTCATGCGGGCCTACACCGACGCCTCCGCGGCCGAACTGGCCGATCTGCGGACCCGGATGCAGCGCGAGGCGCAGGCCGCCGCCCGCATCCGGCACGGCGGTGTGGTCACCGTGCACGACGTGACGCAGGAGGAGGGCCTGCCCGTCATCGTGATGGAACTCGTCGACGGGCCCTCGCTCGACGACGTGCTGGAACGGCGGGGCCCGATCGAGCCGCGCGAGGCGGCCGCGATCGGCGCCAAGCTGATGGACGCGCTCGACGCCGCACACCGCGCCGGGGTCCTGCACCGCGACGTCAAGCCGGCGAACGTACTGCTGGAGCGCGACGGCCGGGTCGTGCTCACCGACTTCGGCATCGCCACCCTGGAATCGTCGGGTGACGAGGACATGGCCAAGCTGACCCGCAGCGGCGACATCATCGGCTCCCTCGACTACCTCCCGCCGGAGCGGGCCCAGGGCAGGGAACCGGGCCCCGCGTCGGACATCTGGTCGCTCGGCATGACGCTCTACTCGGCGGTGGAGGGCACGTCACCGTTCCGCCGTACGTCCGCCTGGTCCACCCTGTCGGCGATCGTCACCGAGCCGCTGCCGCAGCCGCGGCGGGCCGGCGCCCTCACCCCCGTCCTGCAGGCGCTCACGGAGAAGGATCCGCAGCGCCGGCCCACCGCCGGCCGGGCGCGCGAGATGCTGCACGCCGTGGCCGAGGGCCGCGGCGCGCACGGGGCCCCCGCCCTGCCGGCACCCCCGCCCGCGTCCGCCCCGCCCATGGCGCCCCCGCCCGGAACCGCTCCGCCGATGGCAGCGCCCGGGCCGGCGACCGGTGCGGCGGTGCCCGCGGGCGTGCCGGCACCTGCGTCCGGCCCCCGTCCCGCGCAGGTCCCGTACCCGCAGCCCTCCCCGCAGCCGCCCCACGCCACCCACCCGGCCCCCCGCCGCCCGGCGGCCGCGGGCCGGGCCCCGGACCCGCGAGGAGGGGGCCGCGGCCGCATCGTCATCGCGGCGGCGGTGGCCCTCGTACTCGCCGGGGGCGGCATCACCTACGCCATGACGGGCCAACACGGCGGCAAGGGCGGCGGCAAGGCCCCGGCCGCGCAGCCGCAGACCGAGCGCACCCCTTCCG
>NZ_JBHYVA010000012.1:0-33410 GCF_042750055.1 Streptomyces sp. NPDC059456 | reverse complement strand
CCGCCCGGCGCGCACGGCGCGCCGCTGGACGGTGCCGCATGAGCAGCGCCCCCCACCCGCAGCCCCCCGCCACCAACCTGCCGGACCCCGCCACCAACCTGCCGGACCCCGCCACCAACCTGCCGGACACCGGCACCGGAACCCGGGCCCTGGACCTGCGGTACCTGGATCGCCCGCCCGCCGAACACCAACGGCCCTACTTCCCCTTCGTCGCGGACCACCTGCGCGAGGCACTGGACCGGCCGGGCGCCTCCGTCCTGGACGTCGGATGCGCCAACGGCGCCTTCCTGCACCACCTGGCCGGCCGGTACCCGCACGCCCGCCTCACCGGACTCGACGCACTGCCCGCCCTCGTCGAGCACGCGGCACGGCACGTTCCGCACGCCTCCTTCACCCTCGGCGACGTCGGCCGCGCCGAGACCCTGCCCGCACGGCGGTACGACGCGGTCACCCTGCTCACCCTGCACAGCCACTTCGACTCCCTCGACCCGTGGCTCGACCACGTCCTGGACCTGGTCGAACCCGGCGGACGCGCCCTGCTGTTCGGCCCGTTCAACCCGCACCCCGTCGACGTGCTGGTCCGCCTGCGGCAAGCCGACGCAGAGGGGGACGGCGCCTGGCTCCCCGGCTGGAACGTCCACTCCCGCGCCGCGTTCACGGAGCATCTCGCCCGGCGGGGACTGCGCCACCGGTTCCACGACTACCAGCCGCCGACGAGCGTCCCGAAGTCCCCGGCCGACCCGCTCAGCACCCGCCGCGCGACCTTGGACGGCGCACCCGTGCTGACCAACGGAGGCGGCCTGCTCCTCCCCTTCGCCCTGCTGGAGATCACCGTATGAGCCCCCGCCGGCCCGCCGCCGCCCCGGCCGAGCCGTTCCTCGAACTGCTGCGCAGCCCCACGACGGGGGGCCCGCTCACCTGGGCCGAGCCGCACGTCCTCACCGACGGCGCATCGCTGTGGCCCTGCCTGGACGGCATCCCGTACCTGCGCACCGGACGCGACCGGCTGCGCGCACGCACGATCGACGCCATCCGGGCGGGCGAACTCGACCGGGCCCTCGCGCTGCTGCTGTGCGACCGCAAGGACGACACGGTCCCGGCGGCCGATCCCGTCGCGGCGCTCGCCGTGGCCGCCGGCGCCACCACCGCCGCGGCGGCGATGGACGGGCTCGGCTACGGCGGCCTGGCCCCCTACTTCCTGCACCGCTGGTGCCAGCCGACCTACCTGAGCGGCCTCGCCCTGCTCGACGCGCACGTCCCGACCGGCACCACCCTGTTCGAGATCGGCTGCGGGGCCGGGCACTTCCTGCGTACCTGGACGGACCGCTCGGGCCCCGCCATCGGCTCCGACCTGGTCTTCTCCCACCTGTGGCTCGCCCGGACCTTCTGCGCCCCCACCGCGCACCTGGTCTGCTTCGACGCCGAGGGCGCCTTCCCGCTCGCGGACGGCGCCGCCGGAGCGGCCCTCAGCCACGACAGCTTCCACTACTTCCGCGACAAGCAGCACGTCCTGGCGGAGCTGCTCCGCGTCAGCGGCACCGGCCCGGTCCTGCTGGGCCACGTCCACAACGCCTCGCGCGACAACTACTCCGCGGGCCACCCGCTGCCCACCGACGCGTACCTGGCCGCGCTCACCCCCGACCGCTGCTACGACGACGAGGCCCTCACCACCGCAGCGCTGCACGGACGTACGGCGGCGCCGGCGCCCGGCGAGGAACTGCGCGACGCGGCGGCGCTGGCCTTCGCCTGCCGCACGTCCGGGGACGCCGCGGTCCCCGGTCGGCTCACCGGGGTCGTGCCGGGGCGCCCGCTGAGCCTCAATCCGCTGCTGACCGACACCGGGCCCCGTTGGCCCGACGAGAAGTTCGCCCGCGAGTTCACCGACGGCTGGCCCTATCTGCGCGACCTGGGGCGACCTCCCCGGTCCACCCTGGCCGCGGCCCGTGCGGGACTCGCCGGTGACGACCCCGACGTCGACTCGTACGCCCGCCGACGCGTGCTCCTGGACCTCCCCGAAAGCTGGCTCTGACATGACCTCCACCATCCTCCCGACCCCCGCCCCGCCCCGCGTGGACGCCGAGCGGCTGCCGGACTCCTGCCGTACGGGCCCCGGCGTACGCATCCACGCCGGGCGGCTGACCGTCGGCGAGGGCGTACGGATCGGCGCCGGCACCACCATCGTGGGCGACGACGTCGTCATCGGCGCCGGCACGGTCATCGGCCCCGACTGCGACCTGCGGGCCGCCGCCCTGCACCTGGGCACCGGCACCGAGATCGGCCCCCGCGTCCGCGTGCTCGTCGCGGAGCGGTTCGCGGTGGGCGGTGCCGCCCGCATCGCCCCCGACGTACAGGTGCTGTGCCGGGACTTCACGGCCGGCCGGCTGTTCTACTTCGGCGACGGCGCGCGCGTCGGCTACGGCGGAACCACGACCTCGACGGCCCGGGTCCGCATCGGCGACCGGGTCACGATCGGCCAGCACACCATCCTCAACGCGAACCACGAGATCACCCTGGGCGACGGTGTCGGCACCGGGTCCTACCTGGCCATCTGGACCCACGGCTACCACTTCGGGCACGGCCCCCTCAACGGCACCGAGCCCGCCTACGCCCCCGTCCGCATCGCCCGCGACGCATGGCTCGGCTACCACGTGACCGTGCTGCCCGGCGCCCACGTCGGCGAGGCGACCGTGGTCGCCGCGGGGTCCGTCGTCACCGCACCCCTGCCCGCCGGTGTGCTCGCCGGCGGCGTCCCCGCCCGGGTGAAGAAGACCCTCGACATGCGGCCCGTCGGCGACGACCGGGCCCATGAGGCCGTCCTCGGCGTACTGCGGGGCTGGCGCACCGAACTCGTCTGGAAGGGCTGCCCGGTCGAGTGGCCGGAGCGGCCCGGGGCCCCGGCCCCGCTGACCGTCAGCCTCGCGGACGGCTCGCACCGCACCCGGGTCGTCCTCCTCGCGCCGCACGACCCCTGGCCGGCGACTCCGCCGCCCGGCGAGGCCCTCGCCGTCCTCGTCCTCGACGACCGCGCCGCCGAACACCGGCCCCGGGGCTCCGTCGCCGTCTTCGAGGTCCGCTCGGGACGGCTGCGCGGCCACACCTCACCCGTCATCGAGGACCTCCGCGACCAGCTGCGGCGCCATGCCATGCCGTGCGGGGACGACCGGTCCTTCAGCTCGATCGAGCCCGAGGCCTTCGCCCGGCTCAGGAGGGCCGCGGCATGACCCCTGCCGAAGAACCTGCGGTCATCGGCCTGCTCGGCGGGATGAGCTGGCCCTCCACCCTCACCTACTACCGGGCCGTCAACGAAGGCGTCGCCAAGGCCCTCGGCGGATCGCACTCGGCCCGCATGGTGATCTGGTCGCAGGACTACGCCGAGGTCGAGCGCCGGCAACTGGCCGAGGACTGGGAGGGAGCCGGCGCGCTGCTCGCCGCGGGCGCCCGGCGGCTGGCGGCGGCGGGCGCGGACGTGCTGGCCATCGCCTGCAACACCATGCACCGCGTCTCCGGCGCCGTGCGCGCCGCCTGCGACCTGCCCCTGATCGACATCGTCGAGGTCACGGCGGAGGCCACCCGCAGCCGCGGCATCACCCGCGCGGCGGTCCTCGGCACCCGCTTCACCGCGCAGGGCGGCCTGTTCACCGGCGCGCTGGCGGCCCGGGGGATCGCACCGGTCCTGCCCGCCGCCGAGGACCAGCGGCTCGTCGACCGCATCATCTACGAAGAACTGTGCCGGGGCACCGTGAGCGACACGGCGGCGTCCGCCTTCACGGACCTGCGGCAGCGGCTGCGGCGTGACGGCGTCGACGGCATCATCCTCGCCTGCACCGAACTCGGCCTGCTCATCCCGCCTCCCGAACGCGTCTCACCGGAGATCGTCGACACCGTGGCCGTGCACGTAGAGGCGCTGGTCACGGCTTCCCTGGCGGGTCGCCCCGGCCCCCGGGCCGCCACCCGCTGAACGCGCGGCCCCGGCACGGGCGCCTGCCGCCGAACCAGCACAGCCACCGGAAGGCACATGAACACCCAGAACCCGGCCGCCCCGCCGGCCACCCGCACCGTCGAGCTCCGGCCGCACCGCTACGAGGACGCGGACGAGGCCCGCAGGGCGCTGCGCCGGCTCGCCTCGGCCGTCACCGTCCTGACCGTCGACGGCGGTGCGGGCGCCCGGCACGGCACCACCGCCAGCTCCGTGGTCGCCGTCTCCCGCGAGCCGCTGATCCTCGGAGTCTGCCTGAGCCGCACCTCCGCGTTCACCCGGCTGGCGCTCCGCGCCGGCACGTTCTCCGTCAACGTGCTCGGCGTCGGCCAGGGCGACGTCGCCGGCCGGTTCGCCGACCCCGAACGCCCCTCGGGTGACGCCCAGTTCGCGGGACTCGCCTGGACCACCGACCCGCTCAGCGGCGCCCCGCTGCTCGACGGCTCGCTCGCGCACCTGTCCTGCCGGCTGCTCGACCGCCACCAAGTGGGCGACCACGACCTCCTCCTCGCCGAAGTCACCGCGGGCGTCCACGCCCGCGCCACCCCCATGCTCAGCTTCGCCGGCCGACTGCACGCCACCACGAGCGCCGAACCGTAGAAGCAGTGCCAGGACCTCCGCTCCGACCCCTGTGCCGCCGCGCCTCAGCCTGGTACGCGATCGACCCCAGCGGCGGGCAGGGCATCAGCGTGGTGCCGACGCCGGGGCGTTCGACGAAGGCCCGCGCCTCGGCGGCCTGCTGAAGCCGGGAATCCGGCTCGTCGGGTCGGCACGGGGGCCGGGGGGAGCAGCGACCCCCGGTGTCGAGACGGCCGATGTTGTCGACGGTCGCCCGTTGGGCGTCCCTCGACAAGATCCCCGGTCCGTCTCTCCGCGCAGGACGGCCAGGACGCGGTTCTCCTCGGACCTCGGTGGTGAAGGCGCGAACGGTGTTGAGTCCGGCTGCGTCAGCCCTTGCGGGTGAGGACTCCGGACTGTTCTCCTGCCTGGTAGCGAACCCGGTCCCCGTCCAGAGCGGTGAGCGTTTGCTCGCCCACGCTGAGGCACCTGCCACTGCCGGTGCTCTCGGTGACGACCGTGTCGAGCTCGATCGTGTCGGCGCCGACGCCCAGAAGGGTGCCCGCTCCCCTGCACTGGACCGCACTGGTGGTGGTGCGCGTGGTGACCACTTCGTCACCGATCTTCCCCTGCCGAATGGTCATGCGCCGTTGCATCTGCACGGAGCCGTCCTCGACCGATCCTTCCCATACGCCGAGAAAGGCTGCCGGTATGGCGCCCGTGGGGGCGGACGGTGTCGGGGGCGGCTGGCCGGGCGGCGCGTCGTCCGGCCGGGTGGTGTGCGCGGTCCGGACCGGGGGAGGGGTGGAGCTCGGAGCCTTGGCGGAGGTGGTCCACACCGTGGCGGCGATACCCAGGACCGGGATCACGATTCCGATGACCCACCAGGCCCATCCGGGTGGATGGTTCCCCGGACCGCCTGACGGCGCGTGTGCCTGCTGCTCTGCTCGCGGCGCAGCCTCGTCGTCTGTGTGGCTCACTTCCCCCAACTCCCCCTCCCAGACCAAACGTTGATCAAGGCTAACCAGAACCCCCGAACGGTGCGACGGTTTCATGGCCCACCGTCACGCCGCGTTTTGCCGGCGTTCGAGCCGACGGGCCGGGATCGGAGACGGAGCCGGCGGGCCCTGCGCGAGTCCACCTTGACGGTCAACGGCCGTCCTTCCGCGCCGCCTCCGTTGCGGGGGGTGCACGCCGGCCGTCCCGGAACGGACCCCGTCCCGGATCGGGCGGGCTGGGCCTCCGCTCCCACGCCCGCGGAGCCCGGCCACCCTTCTCAACACGCTTGAGGCGTATGAAAGTTTCATGAAAGGCCCAACCTCGACCGCGATCTGATCATCTTCTCCGCCGAGTCCGTCACCGCCCCCGAGGTGACGGCTCGGGATCGAGGAGGTCGGCATCCCCATGAGGCTGCCCCGAAAACGCCGCACGGATCGCACCGGCAGTCCGGACGACACACACACCACGGAGCAGGCGGCAGGTCCCCACCGCACGCGGCGCCGTGCGGGCCGGGCCAGGAACCGCAGAAGAGCCGCCCGCACGGCACGCCGCCGCCTCATCGACTTCCCCCGGCACGGCCGGCGGGGCTGGCGGCGCTGGATGCCCTCCTGGAAACTGGTCACCGGCCTGTTCCTGCTCTCCGCCGGCGCCCTCACCGGCCTCCTGGCCGCCGTCTACGTACAGGTCCGCATCCCGGACCCGCACGATTCCGCGCGCCGGCAGGCCACCGTCTACTACTGGGCGGACGGCAGCCGGATGGTGAGCGTCGGCGATGTGAACCGGCAGGACGTGAAGCTCTCCCAGGTGCCCGATTCCGTCCAGCGTGCCGTCATCGCCGCGGAGAACGCGGATTTCTACACGGACTCGGGCGTCTCCGTGACGGGCATCGGCCGCGCCGCCGTCAACATCGTCAAGGGTGAGGAGACCCAGGGCGGCTCGACGATCACCCAGCAGTACGTGAAGAACACCTATCTGAGCCAGGACCAGACCGTCGAGCGAAAGATCAAGGAGCTCTTCCTCTCCCTGAAGGTCAGCAACCAGCGGCCCAAGTCGGAGATTCTCGAGGGGTACCTCAACACGTCCTGGTTCGGCCGCGACGCGTACGGCGTGCAGGCAGCCTCGTACGCGTACTACGGCATCCCCGCCAAGGACCTGAACCCCAGCCAGGGCGCCCTGCTGGCCGCCGTCCTCAAGGGCGCGGAGAGCTTCGACCCCTCCCTCGGCGCCGACAACCACCAGCGCGCGGTGGACCGCTGGAGCTGGATCCTGGACCGCCAGGTCGGCACGGGTTCGATGAGCGCCGGGGAACGCGCGAAGTACACGGAGTTCCCCGAGCCGAAGCCGCCCGTCAAGCCGACCAGCCAGGCCGGGCAGATCGGCTACCTCGTCGACATCGCCAACAAGTACCTCAAGAGCCGCAGCGGCATCACGGGCAAGGATCTGGCGAGCGGCGGCTACAGCGTCCACACCACCTTCGAGAAGGACAAGGTGCTCGCGCTGACCAAGGCCGTCGAGCAGGTACGTGCGGACCGGCTGGACCCGAAGAAGCGCCCGGACGACGAATACGTGCAGGTCGGCGCCGCCTCGATACGCCCCGAGGACGGAGCGATCGTCGCGGTCTACGGCGGCTCCGATGCGATCGAGCACTTCACCAACAACGCGGACACCTCAGGCGTCCCCGCAGCCTCGGCGTTCAAACCCTTCGTGTACGCCGCCGCCCTGGAGGAGGAGCTCGACGGCAGGGAAGGCTCCGCCAAAGGCGCTTCCCCGGCCCCCTCCCAGGCTCCCCTGCAACCCGTGCCGGTACGGGCGCCCATGGCATCCATGAACCTCCACTCGGCGCTGGTGGCCTCCGACCACACGCCGTTCGTGGAGATCGGCAAGAAGATCGGGCTGAAGAAGGTCAAAGAACTCGCGGTCGCGTCGGGACTGCGCGAGGAGAGCATGGCCAAACTGGAGCCGACCTTCTCGATCGGCACCTCCACCCCCAGCGCCGTCCGGCTGGCCGGCGCCTACACCACCTTCGTCAACCAGGGCCGGGCCACCGAGCCCTACTCGGTGGCCAGGGTCGAGCGCGGCGGCGTCACGGTGAACGACCTGGGCCGGCCCAAACCCCGGCGGGCCATGAGCACCGAGGCGGCCTCGATCGTCGGCGATGCGCTCCGCCAGGTGAGCGGGAGCTCCGTCGGACTCCCGTCCTGGGCGGGCAAGACCGGTCCGAACGACCGCATGAACTCGGCCTGGTTCATCGGTGCGACGCCGGACCTGAGCACCTCGGTCGCGATGTTCCGCACGAAGCCCGACGTCACGCAACTGCTGCCCATGCAGGGTGTGGGCGGCCCCGACTCCGAGCGCGGCAGCGCCCTCCCGCCGCTGATCTGGAAGGCCTACAACGCGGCGACGACCCCCACACCACCCCGCCCGACGGACACCCCTCAAAGCCACCCGTAACGCCCGTCACCAGGTCCCGGCGTAGGGCGAGGCACCCGTCCGCCACCGGGACGGTGACAACCCCCTTTGGCGCTTGCCCGGATTTCGCCGTTCAGCTCTTGCGGGCCAGCGGCTGCCCGGCGAAGCTCACCCCTGCCAGGCCATGGGCCATGAGGTTGCGAATGTTGCCGTGATCGGTGTCGTTCGGCGTGGCCAGCACACTGCGGTAGTACTCACCGAACGCCAGCAGCGCCTCCTGGTCGCTGAGCCCTTCCAGCAGGGCCAGCCCCAGCGTCTTGCAGGAGCCCTCGTTCTCGCCTGCTGCATTGTCCAGTTCCCCGTTGCGGAACGCCTGCGGCTGGTACTCGTAATGCGCGGCGACGAAGGCCAGGGTGCCGGCGAACTCGTGCTCACCCGACGCAAGGCTTGCCCGCAGCGAGTTCAGATCAGTCATGGTGGCTCCCCTGGGTTGGACGGACGACCGATTGCCGTCGGTGACCGGACGACACTACCTCCCCCATGGCCGGCCGGCAGGAATCGCTCCACATGTCGGAACGGCGGCATCCCCGCAGGTCACGACGTGCACCTGTGTACCTGCCGGGAGCCGGTTCCGGCCCGGTCGACCGACCGCTCGGGCCGCAGCCCGCTTGCGCGTCCCGTGCCGCGTAGGCGTCGGTGAGGACCTCGCAGGTGCAGTAGTCGTTGCCGGTGCACGGAGTGCCGTACTCGGCACCGTACGGGCCGAGGCCGGCCATGAGCCGCAGGACTTCCGCGCGTGCGGCCGCGTCGAGAACGGGGGCCGTCGCCCCGGCCGCCTCCATGCGCCGCCAGTCGGCCGGATCGTCGTTCACGTCGGCGACGCACCGCGAGTCGGCGAACAAGGTGAACAGGGGATGCTCGGGGAAGTCGTTGAGCCGGACGATCCACCACCGTCCACCGACCCGGGCCGCGTACGGGAAGACGCTCGTGCCGGTGCGATGCCAGGCGGCCTCCGGCGGCACGGCGGGGAAGGGAAGCCCCGTCCCGCCGGGGCCGGGCACGGCGGGGGCGCTCAGACGACGGCGCAGGCGATGCCGGCGGGACTCGGTCGGATCGATCGTCACGCGGTCATCCTGCTGCCTCCCGCGCCGGTGCGCCATGGCCGGGGGACACGAACCCACACCGTGGTCCCGTACCCCCGAACCGCCGCCGCCCGAACCCGTCGACAGGGCCGGCCACGCCCAGGCGAGAGGCCGGCCGGCGGCGTTGTCAGTGCCGGGCTGGATGATGACCTGCATGACCGAAAACAGTGCCCTGCTTTCCCCTGCCGCCTACGTGGAGGCCGTGACCACCGCCGTGGCGGCGTCGGCCGCGTACTACGGCGACGGGACCACCCCGCTCGGTGACGACGAGTACGACGGGCTGCTGCGCGCCATCGCGGCCTACGAGGAGGTCCACCCGGACGAGGTGCTCGCCGAGTCGCCGACCGGGAAGGTGGCGGGCGGGGCCGTGCAGGGTGACGTGCCGCACTCGGTGCCGATGCTCTCCCTCGACAACGTCTTCGACGCGGACGAGCTCGCCGAGTGGGCCGCAGGCCTGGAACGGCGTCTCGGGCACCCCGTGGCCGGGTGGTGCGTGGAGCCGAAGCTCGACGGCCTCGCCGTGGCCGCCCAGTACCGGGGTGGCCGGCTCGCCCGGGTCCTCACCCGCGGCGACGGCCTGGCCGGCGAGGACATCACCCACGCAGCCGATGCCGTCCTCGGTCTGCCGCCGGTACTCAGCCGGCCGATCGACGTCGAGTTGCGCGGCGAGGTGCTGCTGACGACCGCGCAGTTCGAGGAGGCCAACCGGATCCGGCTCGCCCACGAGGCCACGCCCTTCGCGCACCCGCGCAGCGGAGCGGCCGGCACCCTGCGGGCCAAGGACCGCCCCTACCGGATCGAGCTGACCTTCTTCGCCTACGCGGCGATCGGCCTGGGCGACCTCGGCCACGCCGCCCTGCTGGAGGAGCTGGCCGCACTCGGCGCGCACACGGCCGCCGGTACCATCGCGGCCCCGATGCGGTGCGAGACCCTGGAGCAGGTACAGGAACGCATCGACGTGATCGCCGGCCTGCGCGCAGACCTGCCGTTCGGGATCGACGGTGTCGTCGTCAAGGCCGACACGGCCGAGGACCAGCGGCAGGCCGGCAACGGCTCGCGCGCCCCGAGGTGGGCGGTGGCCCGGAAACTGGCGGCCGAACACAAGGTGACGCGCCTGCTGGCGGTGGAGTGGAACGTCGGCCGGACCGGGATCATCGCCCCGCGCGCGGTCCTGGAGCCCGTGGTCATCGACGGGGTGACGGTCACGTACGCCACGCTGCACAATCCGTCCGACATCACCCGTCGCGGGCTCATGATCGGCGACCAGGTGTTCGTGTACCGGGCCGGCGACGTGATCCCCCGGGTCGAGGCACCGCTGGCCGACCAGCGGACCGGGGCCGAGAGCCCGATCGTCTTCCCCGAGGTGTGCCCCCGCTGCGGCGACGCGATCGACACCTCCGAGCAGCGCTGGCGGTGCGTGCGCGGCCGGAGCTGCCAGGCCGTGGCCTCGGTGATCTACGCGGCCGGCCGCGACCAGCTCGACATCGAAGGCCTCGGCGGCACGCGCGCGGTCCAGCTGGTGGAGGCCGGTCTGGTCAAGGACATCGCCGACCTGTTCACGCTGACCCGCGAGCAGCTCCTCGGCCTGGAGCGGATGGGGGAGACCAGCGCCGCCAACCTCCTGGCCGCGATCGAGACCGCCCGCGGGGCCGCCTTGAACCGCGTGTTCTGCGCGCTCGGTGTCCGCGGCACCGGGCGCACGATGTCCCGCCGGATCGCCGCGCACTTCGGCTCGATGGCCGCGATCCGGGCCGCCGACGCGGACACGCTGGCCGGGGTCGACGGCATCGGCACCGAGAAGGCCCGCGTCATCGCGGCCGAACTCGTCGAACTCGCCCCGCTCCTCGACAAGCTCCAGGCCCAGCGGGTCGGCACGCAGGTCACCGAGCCGCAGAAGCCCGCGACCGAGACGGGTGACGCGACCGACGGCGACGACACGGCGGGCGGCCCGCTGAGCGGACAGGCCGTCGTGGTGACCGGCTCCATGACCGGCCCCCTCGCGGTGCTGTCCCGGAACGAGATGAACGAGCTGATCGAGCGGGCCGGCGGAAAGGCATCGTCGTCGGTGTCCAAGCGCACCAGCCTCGTGGTGGCGGGCGAGAAGGCCGGCTCCAAGCGCACCAAGGCCGAAGAACTGGGCATCCGCATCCTCGACCCCGAGGAGTTCGCCGTCCTCGTAGCCGCCTTCCTCCCCACCACCTAGCCATCACCGCCCCGCTGGGCGTCGCGGGGCGTCGCGGGGCGGCGGCCCGGCCGGTGCACTTCGGCCGGCCTGCACTCAGTGACGGCGGTGACGGTAGGCGGCGGCCGCGATCTCGACGAAGGACCGGATCAACGGGTTGGTGTCACCTTCGTTGCACACCGCCACCACGCGGCTCGGCGCCATGTCGGTCAGCGGCACCACGGCCAGCTCCGCGGGCAGGTCGTGCCCGAGGGGGGCCAGGCCGACCGTGCCGCTCCACAGCACGGCGTGCAGGCATTCCTGGACGGCGCGCACCACCGGGCCCTCGCGCGGCGTGCCGCCGTTCCAGTACGACTGCCAGAGCGGGTCGGTGCCCTGCGGGAACTGGAACCAGCGGCGGTCGCCCAGCTCGGCCAGCCGCAGCCGGTCGCAGCGGGCCAGCGGATCGTCGGCGCGCAGTACCACGCCGACCGGATCGGTTCGCAGCGTACGCACCGTCAGGGCGGTCTCGTCGAAGGGCGCCCGGGTCAGGGCGACGTCGACCAGTCCGGTGCGCAGCCCGCACGTCGGGTCGGTCAGATCGGTGTCGCGGACGCGGATGTCGACGCCGGGGTGGGTCCGGCGGAAGGCGGCGGCCAGCCTGGACACACTTGGATCGGTGCCGTCGCCCAGGATGCCGACGGTGATGGTCGCGCCGCCGGCTGCCGCGCTCACGCGTACACGGACGCGCTCCGCATGGTCGAGCAGCGCCCGCGCCTCGTCGAACAGCACCGCGCCCACCGGAGTGAGGGTGACGCCGGCGGGTGAGCGGGCGAACAGCAGGGCCCCGACATCGGCCTCCAACCGCTTGATCGCCCGACTCAGCGGCGGCTGGCTCATGTGCAGTCGGGTGGCGGCCCGGCCGAAGTGGAGTTCCTCGGCGACGGCCACGAAATAGCGCAAGGTTCGTAGCTCCACGCTGCAACGATACCCACCGGGTATCGGCACCGCGGAACGGGTCTTGGACACCGCCGGGCCCCCGGCGGTGCACTGGTCGGCATGACCGAAGAAGTTGACACCAACGCGACGCAGGCCGGCACCGCCCTCTCGGTGGTGGGCCCCGGCGAGGGCGAGACGATCGTTCTGGGCACCACGCGCATGCGCGTTCTGGAGGACGGCAGCCACACCGGGCACCGCCTCGCGATCGCCGAGTCCGTCCTCGCCCCGCACACCCAGGGACCGCCGCAACATCGCCACGCCCAGCACGACGAGGGCTTCTACGTCCTCTCCGGGACCGTCCGGTTCACCGTCGGGGACGAGCACCACGACGCCACCACGGGCACGCTCGTGATGGTTCCGCCCGGCACCCCGCACACCTTCGCCAACCTGACCGACCAGCCCGCGGTCATGCTCAGCACCTTCACCCCCGACCTGTACGTGCAGTACTTCCGGGACCTCCAGGAGGTGCTCGCCGACGGCCGGCCGCTGACGCCCCGGGCCAATGCCGACGCGATGAGCCGCTACGCGACCGAACCCGCCACCGACCTCGTCTGATGCAGTCGACGGTTCTCCGTGAACCGATGCCCCATGAACGGAAACCATGAACATCGCCTACTGGATCCTCGCGGGACTGCTCGCCCTCTTCTACGGCTACGCGGGCACGCTGAAGGTGATCCGCACCCGCGACCAGCTCCGCCCGATGATGTCCTGGGTCGACCGCGTCGCCCTGCCCGACCTCAGGGCGCTGGGGACGCTCGAGCTACTCGGCGCGGCCGGCCTGATCCTGCCGCCGCTGACGGGCATCGCGGTCCCGCTGGCGCCGGTCGCGGCCAGCGGCCTCGTACTCCTCCAGGCAGGTGCGATCGCCGTCCACCTGACCGGCGAAGACCGCCGGATCGCACTCAACGTCGGGCTCATCACCACCGCGGCCATGACCCTCTGGCTGGCCATCGGCCTGTGATGGAACACCAGTGGCTGACCGCTCTGCCCCGCCTCGCAGGGTCTTCCTGAACGACCGTGCCTTGCTCCGAGACGGTCATCCCCGCCTCGATCGCGTCGTCGGGGCCACGCCGACGCCTACTTCGACAGCGGCTGTGTGGCGACCGAGGCTGCGCGGCGGCTGTCGCTGAGCGTACGGGCGCTGACCTACCGGCTGGAGCGGATCCACAGCCCGGCCGGCGCCGACCCGGCGACGAACGCAGGTGTCCGTGCGGGAGTCGGACGGCGTAGGGGCGCGGCCCGGTCGGCGCCGGACACGGCCCAAAGGTGATGCAACTCGATTCGGAGGTAATACAGTTGATGAGGCGCCGGCCGGGAGCGCCCTGTTGAGGGGGAGGTCAGCGTGTCGCGAGGCTGGAAGACCGCCATCGTGCTGGTCGCATTGGCGGGGATCGTATCCACGCCGTTGTTCTGGTTGCTGGACAAGCCGGACACCGGGCAACTGGTCGGCGCGTCCGTCCAGGGTGCCACGGGGATTGCCGCCCTGCTCTGGGCGCTGTTCCAGAGGCCGCCCACCCCGGAGCCGGCGGACACGGCGATCGACACCGGCCAGGCGGAGGCTTCTGGCGGTGCCACGGCCAGAACCGGAGTCAAGCGGCCGGGCGACGGCAGGGGATCGGCGAGGGCCGAGCGCACCGGGAATGCCACCGCAACCGGCGCTGGAAGCACCGCCGGCACTGGAATCGAATACAGCTGACCCGGCCGACGGGCAGATCCGCGAGGAACAAGGGGGGCTCGTTCGTCATGCGCTGGTGGAAGCGCAACCCCGATGCCGATGCCGATGCCGATGCCGAGACCGAGGCCGAGGCCGAGATCAGGACCGGCCGCCGGAACGGACCAGACGTTCCCGTGGTGGTCGCCGACACCGGAGACGCCCACGCTGCGGACGGATCGACTGCGGTATCCGGCGTCCACTCATCGGCTGACGCTCCTCTCGTACACGGGCAGGTCAGCGACACGGGGGACGCGTACGCTACCGCTGGCAGCATTGCCAACACCGGACACCTGCACATCAACGCCCACTTCTCAAACGCTGCGCACACCGTGGTACAGGCCGAAGTCATCAATCGGCTCACGATCGGCGAGACGGCCGCACCTCCTCTGCCGGTGCCACATCAGCTGCCGTCCCGGGTCGCCGGCTTTCGGGACCGCGTGGAAGCCCTGAGCAGTCTGAACGCGAAGCTGGAGGGAAGGCGACTTGCCGATGATCCCGCAGTCGTGATCGTGAGCGGCATGGGCGGTGTGGGCAAGACCTCGCTCGCCGTCCACTGGATCCACTCCATCGCCGACCAGTTCCCCGACGGCCAGCTCTACGCCAACCTGCGCGGTTTCTCGGACGGGCCCACAGCCACGGCGAGCCAGGTGCTCGAACAGTTCCTGCGTGCGCTGGACGTGCCCGCGGACAAGATCCCCCACGACGAGGACAGCCGCGCCGCACTCTTTCGGTCGCTCACCCACGGCCGGTCCCTTCTGTTGCTCCTGGACAATGCCCTGGATGCTCGCCAGGTCCGACCGCTGATCCCTTCGGCTGGCACGTCGCTCACCGTGATCACGAGCCGCAACAGGCTCCCCGGACTCGCGGTCCAGCTCGGTGCGGTGCGGATGGGCCTGGAACCCTTCGACGGCCAGGTGGCGGTCCAGATGCTCATCGACGACCGAGAAGGCGTACCGGAGACCGAGCTGCTGTTGGCCGGCAGTCTGGCCCGCAAGTGCGGCTACCTTCCACTGACACTGCGGATCATTCTCGAACGGCTGGCGACCCGAGGCATCGGCTCGTTCGGCGACGGCGCCGCAGAGATCATCCGAGAGCTGCAGGACGCTCGTGCCGCTCTGGACACGTTTTCCCCACTGGACGACGACTCATCTACGGAGCTGCGTGTGGTTCTGTCCTGGTCCTATGCAGACATCCCCCATGACTTGGCCCGCATGTTCCGGCTGCTCGGGCTGCATCCCGGCGACGACTTCAGCGCGGCCGACGCCGCAGCGCTGGCGGCCGTCGAACAGGCCGAGGCCGTGCGCCGCATGGACCGGCTGGTCCAGCTCAGCCTGCTGGAGCCGTCTGGTCGGTCGCGCTTCCGGTTTCACGACCTGCTGAGGGCGTTCGCAGCGGAGCGCGTCCAGGACGACGAGCCCCGCGCGGAAATCGGACTGGCGCGGCGCCGACTGCTGTCGCGGTATCTCTCCCGCATAGACGCGGCCGACCGCATCCTCGCTCCAGGGCGCCGTCACGTGCTGTCGGCCGAGGAGGCCGGCGAGCCGTTCACCTCGTACGAGGAGGCTCTCGCCTGGTGCGACTCGGAGAGGCTGAACTGTATGGCGATCGTCCGGGCGGCCGCGAACCGCGAGGACGACCTGTGCTGGCGCATCGCCATGGCGCTGATCACTCCCCTTGTCCTGCGCTCCTACCACGCGGACCGCCGTGAGGTCTGCGAGATCGGGCTGGGCGCCGCCCGCAGAGCCGGGGACGGGTGGGGCGAGGCATGGAGCCTGATGAGCCTCGGGGGCGCATTGCAAGAACTGGGCCTGAACGAGGAGGCCGCCGAGACGCAGCGGGAAGCGGTGGCCTTGTGGCGCGCACTGGGAGATGCCGAGGGAGAGGGCAAGAGCCTGAACAACCTGGGCGATGCACTGATCGCCCAGGGCAGGCTGGCGGAAGCGGCCCAGGTGATGGAGGACGCGCTGCGCCTTCGTCGCTCGCTCGGAAATCGGCGTGAGATCGCCATCTCGCTCTTCCTGCTCGGCGACCTGCACTTGGCGCAGGGCGACCCGGAGGCGGCCGAACAGAGCTACCGGGAGAGCCTGGCGCTGCGCGCCTCGGCCGACCGCCAAACCGTGGGGTTCGCCCTCACCGGCTTGGCCGAGGTCGCGCTGCTGCGGGGTGATCTGGACGCCGCACAGGCGACCTTCGACGAAGCCGCCAACGCCCATGGGGAGTCCGGCTATCCGTACGGGCAGGCCGTCGCTCTGCGCTCTCGTGCGCGCTGCCTCCGCGATCTGGGGCGTGCGGACGATGCGCACGCCACGCTGCTCACCGCCTTGGCGCTGTTACAGGCAGCCGGCGATCCGGCGGCGGACGAGGTGCGACGACAGCTTGAAGATTATGGGTGACCTCCAGACGCTTGATGGCGTCAGGGCCGGCACTCGGACACGCGCTCCACAGCCAGAAATCCACATCGATGGTCCGCGGTGAAACGTCCAGCTTGTGCAAGTCCGTGATGTAGGCGCCGATGCGACAGCCGGGCGCAGCCGACGCCCGTGGGGCACGGATTCCCGAAATGGAGGGATCAGCAAACGGTCGACCCCGGTCATCGGGATGCGGTCCACACGCTTGATGACGACGCTCAGGCGCCTGGGACGACCTTGACGCCGGTGAGGGACCGGAAGGGCAGGCCCGATGCGAGGACCTGCTGGTCGCCGGTGGTCGGGTCCACTCGGAACAGAGTGGGGCCACCCGTGGCAGCCGTGTTGTCCGTGATCAGCAAACTGCCGTCGGCCTCGACGGCGATGGCGGCCGGGCTGTCGAAACTCCCTCCGGAGGACACGACGGTTTGTGCGCCGCTCAGCGGATCCACCTTGATCACACCGCCGCTGAAGCCGTCGAACGCGTTGGCGTCGACGACCAGGATGTTGCCCTCGTGGTCGACCGCCACGTCCGCGGGGCTGACGAGTGCGCCGCCCGAGGACACGACCGTGCGCGCACCGCTGGTCGGGTCGATCCGGACCACCCGCGCGGATGGGGGATCCGCGACCGGCCCGGCCTGCTCGACCACCACGATCGTGCCGTCGGCTGCCACGCACAGTCCGCCGGGGCGCAGCGGATCGATCATGCTGTCGCTCACCGACAGCACCGTCTGCTTCCCGGTGACGGGGTCGACTCGGATGATGGCACCCGGGCCCTTGGAAAAGAGGTCGGCCACGAGGATGCGGCCGTCGCCCTCCACCACGACGGCGCACGGTGCGACGAAGTTCCCCCCGTCCGCCACGACGCTCTGCGTCGTCGTTCCACCGGACCTGGACAGGCGCAACAGGGTGCCCGTGCCCGGATACTGACGGTCCTTGCTCACCAAGACCTTGCCGTCGGCTTCGACGGCGATTCCCGTGGCTCCCACGAGATCCCCGCCCAGAGCGAAGAAGCTCGAAAGACCTGTGCCCGGATCGACCATGTGTACGGCGCCCTGACAGCCGAAGGCCTCGGAATCGGACAGCAGGATGGTACCGGCAGGGATCTTGTTCGCGGCGCTCACGACGGCTCCTCGGAGAAGGGAGCAAGGGGTACCGCCCCACTCAACCCCAGGGCCGGCCACCGCCCGCCGAGCCCGGCCCGCGCCACGCCGCCCGGCCCGCGGTGATCCGCCGAACGCAGCAGGAAGCCGCCCGTTGGACGTGCGGCGGACCAGGTGTGGTCCAGGCTGTCGGCGAAGCCGGTGACGGCCGCGTTGACGAACGTCTCCCGTACGTATGTGCCCGGCCCGGCCGGGGCCGGTTCCGGCAGCGGCTGCATCCGCGGCTGCAGTCCCACGCGGGGTGCGCTCGCGCTGTCCGCCCAGAGGGACCCGGGCCGACCCGCCGGCCCGGAGGAGCGTGCGGCTCAGGACGGTCTCCGCCGGAGGGGCGGGCGCGCCGGCGACGCGGACGCGCCGGCGACGCGGACGCGGGCGGGGTCATCGGCGGTGCAGTGGCCGCGCAACACCGACGTGTCTCCGGGGGGATCGGCGTGCGGGAGCAGGGCGGCACACCGGGGGCCGCCGCCGACCCGTGTGAGCACCCTGGCCGCGGGGCCCGCTGGCGACCGGCCGGGCCGGGGCCGCGCGATGTCCGGATTCGATCCAGCTCGAAGGGCTTTGAGGGCGAGCCCGCCGGGCCGCGAAGCTGGTTCGCGTAGGGGGCGGAACCGTCCGCGTCGCCCCTGCGCGGCGCCGGACGGACTTCCGGCCGGCCCCCGCCGGTTCCCCACCACACCACGGACCAGGGAGAAGACCGCACCATGACGTTTCGCACCTCGCCCGCCGTCACCACCTCGCCGGCCGCCCGCGGGGCTCTCGGGCGCGCCGCTCTCGCTCTCGCCGCCGCCCTCTCGGCGACCGCCCTGCTCACCACACCGGCGCACGCCGGGGTCAGCGGTCAGTACGCGTTCAGGAACGCGGCCACCGGCAAGTGTCTGGACGTGCGCGCCGGTTCCAAGGACAACGGCGCGCTGCTCCAGCAGTTCAGTTGCAACGGCAAGGGCAACCAGACGTTCATCGTGAACTTCCAGGTCGACGACCCGACGTCGATGCTCTCCGCGCAGCATTCGTACAAGTGCATGATGTCGGCCGGTACGGCGCCGGGATCGCAGGTCGTCCAGCGCGACTGCGACAACCTGTCGAGCATGCGCTGGGAGTTCGTCGAACTGGGCGGCAGCTCGGTCACGATCAAGAACATGGCCAGCGGGCTGTGCCTGGACGACGGCGGGCAGCCGTCGGGCAGCCGCCGCGAGGTGCGCCAGACGGTCTGCACGGGAGCCGCGACCCAGGTCTGGAGCCGCTCCTGACGGACGGCGGGGCCCGGCGGTGCGGCCCCGGCAGCCGTTCCCGGCAGCCCGCATCGCCGGACCTGCCCCGGGGAGCGACCCTCCGGCGGACCCGGTCCGGGCGCCCGAGGACCATCCCGCAATGGCTTACGTCGCAGCTCTGTGAACGTCGATCATCGCGCCGACAACAAGCAGGAGCACCGGGAGGGCCAAGAGCAGGAAGGCCATGGCCCAGCCCGTTCTCGCCGTCGTCTTCTTCGCGACCTTCCTGCACAGCAGGATTGCGGGCCCGATGTAGAGGAGTCCACCACAGGAGAAGATGTAGAGAACGCCCATCAAGAAACTTCCTGTGGTAGGCGGATCGGAAGGGACTGACGGCTTGTCATGGCCAAAGCCAGGATAGGCGACCCCGACCGGTCGGACAGGCCCCAGCCGGCCCGGCCGTGCCCCGTTCCGTGACCGTGAGCTACGCCACGAGCTCCGCCGCCAGCTCCGCCGCGAGCAGTTCCTCGGCCTCCCGCGCCGTCCGCCACTGCTCGGCACGGACCCAGGCCCGCTTGAGGTGGAGATGGACGTCCGCCTCCCAGGTGAATCCCATCCCGCCGTACACCTGGAGGCAGTCCCGGGCATTGCGCACGGCGGCCTCGTCGGCCAGCGGCTTGGCCCCGGCCACCTCCGCCGGGTCCGCGGTCACGGCCGCCGCGTAGAGCGCCGTACGGGCCACCTCGGCCCGCACCAGCATCTGCGCGCACAGGTGCTTGACCGCCTGGAACGCCCCGATCGGCTGCCCGAACTGCTCGCGCTCGCGCGCGTACCGCACCGCCATCTCCACGGTCCGCGAGGCGCTCCCGGCCTGGAGGGCGGCCGTCAGCAGCGCTCCCTCGTCGCGGTACGCCTCCCCGCCGGCCGCCGGCGGGACCACCCGGTGCAGCGGGGTCAGCGGGTCCGCGGAGCGCACCGGCTCGCCCGCCGGGAGCGACGGCGCACCGAGCACCGCGTCCGCGTCCGCGAGGTGGGCCACCAGCGGCCCGCCGAGGTCGAACGCGGTGACCACCGCCGTGCCCTCCGCCGCTCCCGGGACCGTCCCGGCCGCCAGGTGCGTGGCGACCAGCGGCCCCGGCAGCAGCGCCCGCCCGGCCTCCTCGAAGACGAGGACCGCCTCGGGCAGTCCGAGCCCGACCCCGCCGTCCGCCTCCGGGAGCCGCAGCGCGAAGAACCCGGCCTCGCCGAGCCGGCGCCACAGCTCCCGGTCCAGCGCCCCGCCGGATTCCACCGAGGCCCGCAGCGCCTCGCGCCCGTACCGGCCCGCCAGCAGGTCCCGTACGCCGGCCCGCAGGTCGCGCTGCCCGTCCGTCAACCGGAAGTCCACGGCCCTCACCGGCCCTTCGGGAGGCCGAGTATCCGCTCGGCGACGATGTTCCGCTGGATCTGCGAGGTGCCCGCCGCGATCGTGTACGAGAGGGACGAGAGCCGGTCCGACACCCACTCCCCCTCCAGCGCCAGGCAGTCCGCGCCCAGCACCTCGGCGGCGGTGTCGTACAGCTCCTGCCGGGCGTGCGAGTAGGCGAGCTTGAAGACGGAGCCGCCGACCCCGGGGACCCCGCCGGAGGCCTCGGCCTCGCTGACGTTCCACTGGGTGAGCCGCCACAGGGCGCCGAACTCCCCGTACAGCCGCCCGAGGCGGCGCCGGAGCACCGGATCGTCCCAGCGGCCGTTCGCCCGTGCCGTGCGCGCGAGCGCGCGCAGGGTGCGGCGGCAGGCCACGACCTCGCCGACGAAGGCCGTCCCCCGCTCGAAGGAGAGGGTGACCATGGTGACGCGCCAGCCGTCGTTCTCGTCCCCGACCCGGTCCCGGGCGGGCACCCGGACCTCGTCGAGGAACACCTCGGCGAACTCGGTCGATCCGGCGAGCGTGCGCAGCGGCCGTACGGTCACCCCGGGCGCGTCCATCGGCATGGCCAGCCAGGAGATCCCCCGGTGCTTGGGCACGGCCTCGCTGACGGGCTCCGTGCGCACGAGGAGTTCGCACCAGTCGGCGACCTCCGCGTGCGAGGTCCAGATCTTCGAGCCGGTGACCACGTAGTCGTCGCCGTCGCGCACGGCGCGCGTGCGCAGCGCCGCCAGGTCGGAGCCCGCGTCGGGCTCGCTGAAGCCCTGGCACCACACCTCGTCCCCGCGCAGGACGGGCGGCAGCCAGCGCGCCCGCTGCTCCGCGGTGCCCTCGGCGGCGATGGTCGGGCCGGCGTGCAGCAGTCCGACGAAGTTGGCGCCGACGTACGGGGCGCCGGCCCGCTCGGTCTCCTCCAGGAAGATCAGGTGCTGGGTGGGGGTGGCGCCGCGGCCGCCCGCGTCCACGGGCCAGTGCAGGCCGGCGTACCCGGCGTCGTACAGCCTGCGCTGCCAGCCGGCGTCGTACGCGCGCCGGCCCGGCCAGTCGTCGGGGGACGGCTTGGCGGGCAGCTCGGGCAGGGTCTTGCCGAGCCATGCGCGCAGCCGGGCCCGGAACTCCTGCTCCTCCTCGGTGGGCGTCAGGTCCATCAGCGGCTCTTGCGGTCCTGGTCGAGGGACAGGCCGAGCATGCGGATGGCGTTGCCGCGCATCAGCTTGTAGACCGTCTCCTCGTCGAGGCCCTTCACATGGTCGAGGGCGACCTCCTTGGTGTGCGGGAAGGTCGAGTCCACGTGCGGGTAGTCGGTCTCGAAGGTGGCGTTGTCGCGGCCGACCACGTCGAGCGAGGCGATGCCGTGCTTGTCGCGGAAGAAGCAGCAGAACATCTGGCGGTAGTAGTACGTGGACGGCGGCTCGGGGACCAGGCCGCGCACCCCGCCCCAGGCCCGGTGCTCCTGCCAGACGTCGTCGGCGCGTTCGAGGGCGTACGGGATCCAGCCCATCTGGCCCTCGCTGTAGGCCAGCTTCAGCGTCGGGAACCTGACCAGCACGCCGCTGAACAGGAAGTCCATCATCGAGGCCATGGCGTTGTTGAAGCTGAGCGAGGCCTGCACGGCGGGCGGCGCGTCGGGGGAGGCGGCGGGCATCTGGGAGCTGGACCCGATGTGCATGTTGACGACGGTCCCGGTCTCCTGGCAGACGGCGAAGAAGGGGTCCCAGTAGCCGGAGTGGATCGAGGGCAGGCCCAGGTGGGTGGGGATCTCGGAGAAGGTCACGGCGCGCACCCCGCGGGCGGCGTTGCGCCGGACCTCGGCAACGGCGAGGTCGATGTCCCACAGAGGGATGATGCAGAGGGGGATGAGCCGGCCGCCGCTGTCGCCGCACCACTCCTCGACCATCCAGTCGTTGTAGGCGCGGACGCAGGCGAGGGCCACTTCCTTGTCGTGGGCCTCGGCGAAGGTCTGGCCGCAGAAGCGCGGGAAGGTCGGGAAGCAGAGCGAGGCCTCGACGTGGTTGAGGTCCATGTCGGCGAGCCGCGCCTTGGGGTCCCAGCAGCCGCGGCGCATCTCCTCTCGGGTGATGCCTTCGAGGGTCATGTCGTCGCGGTCGAATCCGACGGCGGCGATGTTGCGCTTGTACGGGAACTTCAGGTCCTCGTAGATCCACCAGTCGGTGGGCGGGCCGTCCGGATCCATCGAGATCACGTACTTGCCGCCGGTGTACTGGAGCTCGCCGATGCCCGCGGTGAGCGGCCTGGGCCCGCGGTCGCGGTACTTGGCCGGCAGCCAGACGTCGAAGAGGTGCGCGGGTTCGATGACGTGGTCGTCGACGCTGATGATCCGAGGCAGTTCCATGGTGTCCCCTCGCCGCAAGCCGAATGAATCTGATGGATCGTCAGAAACAAGCTAGCTCCGCCACCCCTGGACCGACAAGCGCCGGAGCCCTACGCTCTCCGCTTGATCTGACGTACCGTCAGCCAAGGGGAGGCCTGGGATGTCGGGCAGCGACACGGACAGCACGGACGGCCTGCGGTCGACGGCGGGCGCCAGGGCCACCGCGGAACGGCTCGGCCGGTCCCGCACCCTGTGGGAACTGATCGTCCGGCGGGCCGCACTGACCCCCGGCGCACCGGTGCTCATCGAGGCGGCCGACGACCCCGCCGACGACCGCACCCTCACCTTCGCCGAGCTCCGCGACCGCTCCGAACGCGTCGCCGCGGGCCTGCACGGCATGGGCGTACGCCCCGGCACGGTCGTCGCCTGGCAACTGCCCACCCGCATCGAGACGGTCCTGCTCTCCGTCGCCCTGGCGCGGATCGGAGCCGTCCAGACCCCGGTGATCCCCTTCTACCGGGACCGCGAGGTGGGCTTCGCCCTGCGCGAGTCGAAGGCGGAGTTCTTCGCCGTCCCGGGCGTCTGGCGGGGCTTCGACCACACGGCCATGGCCGAGCGGCTCGGCGCGCGCGGCGTCTTCCGCGTCCACGAGGCGGGCGACCTCCCGGACGGGGACCCGGCCGTCCTCCCGCCACCGCCGCGCGACGGGGTGTCCGTACGGTGGATCTACTGGACCTCCGGCACCACCTCGGACCCCAAGGGCGTCCTGCACACCGACCGCTCGCTGATCGCGGGCGGCGCCTGCCTGGCCCACGCCCTGCGGCTGAGCCCGGCCGACGTCGGCTCGATGGCCTTCCCCTTCGCGCACATCGCCGGTCCCGACTACACGGTGATGCTGCTGCTCTACGGGTTCCCGGCGGTGCTGTTCGAGAAGTTCGCCATGCCCGGCGCGCTGGACGGGTACCGGCGCCACGGGGTCACGGTCGCGGGCGGCTCCACGGCGTTCTACTCGATGTTCCTCACGGAGCAGCGCAAGGACCCGTCCGCCCGGCTGATCCCCAGCCTCCGCCTCCTGGCGGGCGGCGGCGCCCCGAAGCCACCGGAGATCTACCACGCCGTCGTCCGCGAACTGGGCTGCCAGCTCACCCACGGCTACGGCATGACCGAGGTCCCGATGATCACCATGGGCGCCCCGGACGACACGGCCGAGAACCTGGCGACGACGGAGGGCCGCCCCCCGGCGGGCATGTCGATCCGCATCACGACACCGGACGGCACGCCCCTGCCCCCGGACACCGACGGGGAGGTCCGGCTGCGCGGCGAGGCGGTCTGCCAGGGCTACCTCGACCGCGACCAGAACCGGGACGTGTTCGACGCCGACGGCTACCTGATCACGGGCGACCTCGGGCACCTCACGAAGGACGGGTACCTGGTCCTGACGGGCCGCAGCAAGGACGTCATCATCCGCAAGGGGGAGAACGTCTCCGCGAAGGAGATCGAGGACCTGCTCCACCGGCTCCCCGCGATAGCCGACGTGGCCGTCATCGGCCTCCCCGACCCGGAGCGCGGCGAACGCGTCTGCGCGGTCGTCGAACAGCCCCCGGGCGCGGCCCCGCTGACCCTGGCGGAGGTGACCTCGCACCTGCGCGCGGAAGGCCTGTCCCCGCACAAGCTCCCCGAACAACTGGAGCTGGTCGACGCGCTCCCCCGCAACGACGCCCTGCGCAAGGTCCTGAAGTACAAACTCCGCGAACGCTTCGCGTAGACCGCCGGCCCCCGCGCCGGTGAGGTTGAACGGTCTCCCGTTGAACGGTCTCCCGTTGAACGGTCTCCCGTTGAACGGTGTCCGGTTGAACGGTCTCCCGTTGAAGGGACAACCTCCTTGTGCCGACGGGCCGGAGAAGACTCCCCGGTAGCCTCGCCACCCCCGGGGCCCGGGGAGTAGCGTCGTAGGTGAGACATCTCCCGTGACCACGGCCGAGCCGGCGGATCTTGGGGGCGCGGGAGAGCGACACCCTCCCGACGACCAAGGAGTCACAGTGTCCGGGGAACTGCTCTTCTACCGAGCGGACGACGGCGTCATCGCCACCGCCCGGATCGACACCAACGGCAGCTTCACCGAGCTGGCCGAAGGACAGCTGAGTCCCGAGTGGACCCACACCAACGCAATGGGCCGCGAACTGCTCTTCTACAGGAGCGACACCGGCGTCGTCGCCACCGGCCGGCTGGGGACCGACGGGATCTTCACCGGCCTCGCCGAAGGCAAGCTCGGTGACGGCTGGACCCACATCACCACTGTGGACCGCGAACTGCTCTTCTACCGGGCCGACAACGGCGTCATCGCCACCGGCCGGATCGACACCAACGGCAGCTTCACCGAGCTGGCGGAAGGACAGCTCAGCGACGGCTGGACCCACGTCAACGCCATCGGCCGCGAGCTCCAGTTCTACCGCGCCGACACCGGCGTCATCGCCACCGGCCGGGTCGACAGCAGCGGCGGCTTCACCGGACTCGCGGAAGGGAAGCTCGGCACGGGCTGGGACCTGATCACCAGCGTGGTCTGACCGGCCGGCGCGGCGGATCCGCCGTGCGGCGGGGCGGGCGGCCGCACGGCGGTCCGGGGAACGGGGGTTAAGCGTCCGGGGCCTCGACGCCGCAGTAGGCCGAGAACGCCGACAGGATCTCGTTCTCCGAGATGCGGCCGTCGCCGTCCCCGTCGAGGGCCGTCGCCACCTGGCCGGCCAGTTCGGCCGGAGTGCCCAGGACGCGCAGGACGCGGGTCGCCGCCGCCGGGGTCGCGCCGCCGCCGTCCTCGTCGGCCACCGCGATCACCGCGCGCAGGAACGGCCGCGCGATCTCCGCGAACCGCTCCGGGTTGTCCCGCAGCCGCTTCGCCGCACCGGTGATGTACTCCTCGCGGGTCACCCGCTGGTCCCCGTCGACGTCCGCGATCCCGGCCATCCCCTGCCAGAACGCCTCCGCGCCCGCGAAGACGGCCTGGCCCCTGTCGGACCGCGCGGTGGTGCCGAATTCCGCCAGCACCGCCTTCGCGGCCGCGCTGAAGTCCTCGCGATCGATGTACCCGTTCCCGTCCTGGTCGAAGGTGGCGAATCGGGCGGCGATCTTGCGCTCGTATTCTGCGCTGTCCATATTCGTGGTTCCGCCTTCACATGTGCGGTGGGGTGCTGTTCAAGACAAGGCAGGAGCGTAAGGCCTACGTGGCCTGCCCGTTAAGCGAAGTCGTCAAGCAGGTGGCCGCATCGAACCCGCGCACGGGGAGCGCGGCGGGGCGCGTACACCTGTGCCCACGTGCCACGTCCCGTCCCACGGTTCACGGCGCGCATCGCACCTATCACGCAGGGCACTCTCCCAGAGGCGGGTTCCCGCAAAAGGGGCGCGAACCCGCCTGTGCCCATTACATTCGATGCGTCGACACACGGCTGGGGGCAGTTATGCCGAAGGACGTACCACCGCGCTGGGACCGCCGCATGCAGCAGCGCCTCGCCCGCGGCGAGGCAGCCGCGCTCGGAGAGCTGTACGACCGGTTCGCCTCGCTCGTGCACGGCCTGGCACACCGGGTCCTCGGCGACGAGAAGGCGGCGGACCGGATCACCCGCGAAGTGTTCGGCTACATCTGGGAGAACCCCGACGCCTACGACCCCAAGCAGGGCTCCCTGCGCTCCTGGGTCGCCCGGATCGCCCAGAGCCAGGCCGTGGCCCGGCTGCGCCAGGCCGAACGGGGCCGCGGCTCGCGCGAGGAGCTCGAACAGAAGGTGCGCAGCGCCAGCGCCGCCGCCCGCGCCGACTACATCGTCACGTCCATGCCCGCGCCGCTGCGCGCCGCCCTGGAACTCGCGTACTTCAAGCGGCGCGACTACCGGCAGGCCGCCGCCGACCTCCAGATCAGCGAGGACGAGGCCCGGCGCCGGCTGCGCCTGGGCCTCCAGCTGCTGTCGACCGCCAACGTCCTCCCGCAGGAGGGCGCCGCTCCGCCCGGATATGGAACACCCCGATGAACGGCCCCGCCGACCCGACCGACGACGGATTCGAGGAGCAGCGCCCCGAGGGTCCGCCGCGCATACCGGGTCCGCGCGGGGCCGCAGACGACCTCGATCCACGGCACGCCCCGGATCCGCTGCCCGGGCCGTCGCCGCAGCCTCCGTCCGGGGCACTGCCCCAGGCGCCGTCCGAGCCGCAGCCGCCGCGGACCCATGCCGTGCTCAAGTCCCTGCTCGGCGCATGGGCGCTCGCGGCGTGCTCCGCCGAGGAGACGCAGGCGGTGGAGGACCACCTCACCGAGTGCGCACCCTGCGCCGAGGAGGCGCTGCGGCTGCGTGACGCGGTGGGGCTGCTGCACCCCGAGGAGAGCCTGGACCTCAAGCCGCTGCTGCGGTCACGGGTGCTGGAGGACTGCCTCGGCAAGCGGCCGGCCCGCATCCCGGTCCCGCCGTGGGCGACCCCGTACGACACGGAGACCGCGCGCCTCGACGCGCTGCTGCGGGACTTCGGCGACTTGGAGTGGCAGACCCCGGTCCGGCTGAAGTGGTTCGAGGAGGAGCGGCGCCGGACGCGCCGGACGACGGTGGCCGGGGTGATCGGGCACCTGCTCACGGTGGACGGGCTGATCGCGACGGCCCTGGGCCTGGACGACCCGCTGGGCCCGGAGGCGCCGGCCGGCGCGACGGACCGCACCGAGCACTACTGGAGCTCCGCCGCGCAGCCCCTCACCCGGCAGATCCGCGAGCCGTGGCGTGAGCAGGGGCACACGCTGCTGCGGACGGTGTCGTTCGCGGGACGGGGCGTCGGCGAACTGGCGGTGGACTACGGGTCCTTCGCCCTGCCGCTCGGGGACGCGTTCCTGGAGCGGGCCTTCGAGTGCTGGGTGCACGCCTGGGACATCGCGGAGGCGGTGGACTACCCGTACGACCCACCGTCCGGACCGCACCTGAACCAGATGATCGACCTGGCGGCACGGCTGCTGCCGAGCGCCCTCGCGCACCGGCGGCGGGCCGGACTCGCGGCTCCGGCGCGCGGCCTCGTCGCCGCGGGCGCTCCCGGCCGGACCCTGCACCTGGAGATCGAGGGCGCGGGCGGCGGCAGCTGGGAGATCGCCCTGGACTCCCCGGCGGCGAAGCCGTCCGCGGAGCACACGGTGGCGCGGATCGCGCTGGACGGCGCCGAGTTCTGCCAGCTGGCCGCGGGCCACATCTCCCCGGAGGAAGCCGCGGTGGGCCAGCACGGCGACCGCGAAGCCATCCGCGACGTCCTCTTCGCGGCGGCCTCCCTGAGCCGGCTCTAGGCGCGGGCTCGGCCCCGGCCCGGCCCGGGCACCGCGGGGGCCGGGGCGGAGCCTCGGGTCACGCGAAGACGACCGTGCGGGTGCCGTTCAGGAGCACGCGGTGCTCGCTGTGCCACTTCACCGCCCGAGCCAGCGCCTGGCACTCCACGTCGCGGCCGATCGCCACCAGCTGGTCGGGCGTCACCTCGTGGCCCACGCGCTCGACCTCCTGCTCGATGATCGGGCCCTCGTCCAGGTCGGCCGTCACGTAGTGCGCGGTGGCACCGATCAGCTTCACACCGCGCGCGTGCGCCTGGTGGTAGGGCTTCGCGCCCTTGAAGCTCGGCAGGAAGGAGTGGTGGATGTTGATGATCCGCCCGCTCAGCTCCTTGCACAGGGTGTCCGACAGCACCTGCATGTACCGGGCCAGGACCACGAGCTCCACGTTCTCGTCCCGCACCAGCGCCAGCAGCTGCGCCTCGGCGTCCGCCTTCGTCTCCTTCGTCACCGGGATGTGGTGGAAGGGGACGTCGTACGAGCGGACCAGCTCGGCGAAGTCGGTGTGGTTCGAGACCACGGCCGCGATGTCGACCGGCAGCGCGCCGATGCTCGTGCGGAACAGCAGGTCGTTCAGGCAGTGGCCGAACTTCGACACCATCAGGACGATCCGCATCCGGTCGTCGGAGCGGTGCAGCTGCCAGTCCATCCGGAACGAGTCGCCGATCGCGGCGAAGCTGGCCCGCAGCTTGTCCAGCGTCACCGGGGCGTCGGCCGAGAAGTGGACCCGCATGAAGAACAGGCCGGTGTCGTGGTCGCCGAACTGCCGGCTGTCCTCGATGTTGCACCCGGTCATGAACAGGTAACTGGACACGGCATGCACGATGCCCTGCTTGTCCGGGCATGACAGGGTCAGTACGTACTGCTGGGGGGCCTGGGCCTGCGGGTCGTCGCTCATGACCCCACAGCCTTTCACACCGCGCGGGTGAGGATCCTCAGCACTTCCAGCGACGAAGGCGCAGCGTCCGGTTCGTCCCCGTCCGCGGTGGCCATGCGCACGTGCGCCTCGCGTGCGGCGCGCACCGCCTCGGGCCAGGCGTGGTGTTCCAGGTAGGCGGAGACGGGGGCGTCGGGCCCGACCTGGTGCAGGATCCGCAGCACCCGCAGCACGGCGAGGTCCACGAGCGCGGCCTCCTGCGCGTCGCGGAAGATCGTGCCGACGTACTTGTCCGCGGACCAGCTGTCGAGCCAGGTGTCCTCGACGAGGCGGTACACGGCGTCGGTGACGTCCCCGTACCCCTCGACGCCGGCGAGCCAGGTCTCCTCGTGGAAGACCGGGTCGGAGAGCATGTGGAGCGCGGAGCGCACGTTGCTGCGCCAGCGCCACCACGGCATGTCGTTCAGGGGCATGCCGCCCATGGTGGAGGAGCGGCCGCCGCGACGGGAAGGGTTCTTCGAACCTTGGGCGAATGTCACGCTTGCGATCGTACGTTCACGGATCGGGCGATCTTGAAGCACCTGTGCGCACCCGCTCCCCGGTAATTCACCGTCACGTCACCCTTTGTTGTGTCCATCTCACTCTCCAGTTACCCGCGGGGCGGAAGTGTGCGTGGACATGACCGAATGGCGACGCACGGCTTCCTTCTGGCGCACCCTGGCGGCAACGACGACGGGCGCCTGTCTCGTCGCCGGATGCGGGGCGCTCCCCGGAGGCCCGGGGGGCTCCGGGGACACCATCACGGTCATGACCTTCGCGCCGCAGGACACCAGCGCAACCAACATGCCCGGAATGCCCGGCATGGCCAAGGCGTATGAGGCCTGGATCAACGCCAAGGGTGGGATCAACGGGCACAAACTGCGCGTACTGACCTGTAACGAGAAGAACACCCCGAACGGCGCCGCCGACTGCGCCCGCAAGGCCATCAACGAGAAGGCCGTCGCGGTCGTCGGCTCGTACAGCCAGCACGGACGCGCCTTCATGGCCCCGCTGGAGGCCGAGGGCATCCCCTTCATCGGCGGGTACGGAGTCTCCTCCGAGGAGTTCCAGAGCACCCTCTCCTACCCCGTCAACGGCGGCCAGCCCGTGCTCCTCGCCGGGGCCGGCCACCAGCTGGGCCGGGCCTGCAGCCAGGTCGCCATCGTCCGCCCGGACACCCTCGCGGGCGACTCCATGCCGATCCTGCTCAACGCCGGCCTGAAGGCCAACAAGATGGGCGACGCCAGCGACATCCGCGCCGCCGAGGACTCCGCCGACTACATCCCGCAGGCCCGCGAGGCACTGGCGGACTCCTCCGGCACCAAGGACCGCGGCTGCGTCACGGCCGTGCTCGGCGAGCGCACGGAAACCTTCTTCGACGCCTTCCGCCGCGAGGACACCAAGCGCAGGAACCCGCAGATCTCCTCCGTCCTCGGCAGCGTGAGCCAGGCCGTCGTCGACCGCACCGGCGGCAAGGAGAGCCCCTTCGAGGGGGCGTACGTCACCAGCTGGTACCCGGTGTCGACCGACCCCCTGTGGGAGCCGATGCGGAAGGTGATCTCCGACTACGCCTTCGGCAACGACGCCGTCGACCCGGACGACAGCGGGACGCAGACCACCTGGATCGCGTACACGGTCCTCAGCGAGACCCTGAAGCGGTTCAAGTCCGGCGAGGACATCACGGCGCGCACGGTGGCGCGCAAGCTGAACCAGGAGGAGCCCGTCAAGACCGGCGGGCTGACCCCGGACCTGAGCTGGCGCTACAAGGACATGCGCGCCGTCGCCGGCTTCCCGCGCATGGTGAACGGACGGGTCACCTTCCAGGTCGTCCAGACGGGCCGGCTCGTCGCCCAGCAGGGCGAGCAGTCCATGGACATGACCCAGACCCTGGAGCAGGCGCCCGCCGCGGCGTAGCCACGGGCGCACCGCTCCGGGCTCCGGGCTCCGGGCTGGCTACAGCTGGGACTTGTCCCGCTTCGTCAGGCCGTACTTGGCCGCGATCGCGTTCCACAGGCCCGCGGCGGACTCCTTCGCCCGGGTCGCCTCACCGCTCGCCTTGTTGCCGTTGGCGGCGTTGCCGGTGTTCTTGGCCTGCCCGTCCTTGCAGCCCTTCTTGTCGTCGGCGGTCTCGTCCGCCCAGGCCGCGTAGTTGTTGTCGGCGGACGCGGAGGACTGCCAGGCCTTGGTGAGCGCCGCGGCCAGCTTCGCGTTGTCGGGGAGCTTGTCCATCTTGGTGTCCTGGAGCCGGGTGACGAGCTCGTCGCGCTGGCGGGCGGCGTCGCGCAGGTCGTTCGCCGCCTGGCCGAGGTTGCGGCAGCCCTTGATGTCGTCGACCGCGCGGATCACCGCGGCGCGGCTGTCGTTGCTGTCCGCGAGGAGCTTGTCCAGCTGGACGGCCTGGGACCGGGCCGGATCCACGGGCGCCTCGTCGCCCGCCGGCACCGAGTTCCCGGCGCTGGGCGTCGCGGCCGCCGCCGTGGGGTCGTTGTTCTGCTTCTTGCCGTCGCTGAGCAGTGCGCCGACGCCGAGCCCGACGACGGCCAGGCCGATGACGACGGCGGCGATCACGCCGGCCGGCACGCGCCGGGACGTCTCCGGCGGGGGCGCGGGCGGCGCGTACTGCGGGTGCTGCCCGAACTGCTGGGGTTGCTGCGGTTGCTGCGGTTGCTGCGGCGGCCCGGCCCGGGGCGGTACGGGGCGCTGCCCGCGCGGCGGATAGCCCCGCGGCGGCGGCTGCCGCAGCACCGGCTCCTGGACGGGGGGCAGCTGGCGCGTCTGCCCGTCGTCGGCCCCCTCCCCGCGGAACAGGGCGTCGAACCCGTCGGGGCCGGGCACGGGCGGGATGTACTGGGTGGCCGCCTCGTGCGGCGCCGGAGCCGCGGGCACGGGCGGGATGTACTGCGTCGCCCCCTCGTCCGCCCCGGGCCCCGCCGGGACGGGCGCGATGTACTGCGTGGCCGCCTCGTGCGGCGCGGGCCCCGCCGGAACGGGCGGGATGTACTGCGTCGCCCCCTCAGCCGCCCCGGGCCCCGCCGGGACGGGCGCGATGTACTGCGTGACCGCCTCGGGCAGCGGCGGGTACCCGTACCCGTGCGGCTGCCCCGGCCCCTCGTAGCCCGGCCCCACGACATGGCCGGGCACCGCCTGCCCCGGGGCGGGCGGCTGCTGCGGGGGCTGCGGGTACGCCGGGTCCGGGACCCACGGCGCACCGGCCTGCGGGGCGGCGTGCCGGCCGCTCCCCTGTCCGCTCTCCGTCACCGGGACTCCTTCACCGACTTTTCCGATACTCCGAACTACGGAACCGTCGGCTCACGCTACCCGGTCACCCCGCCCCCGTCAGGCCCACCCGCCCCGCCGCCCCCGGGCCGCCTACGCCACCACCTCCAGGCGGGCGGAGAATTCCCGGGCCGCCGGCTCGTCGCGGTACGGGGCGAGCCGGGTGCGGAAGTCCTCCAGGTACTCCGCGCCACGGGTCGAGCGCAGCCCCGACAGCAGGTCCGCCGCCTTCGCGGCGCTCTGGCAGGCCTGCTCCACCTCCCGCTGCTGGACCTGCGCGGCCGCCAGCAGCAGCAGCCCGATCGCCCGGCGCCGCTCCTTGCCCGCCGGGAGGCCGCGCAAGGCTTCCTGCGCCTGCCGGGCCGCCGCATCCGCCTGGCCCAGGTCCCGGTGGCAGTGCGCCAGCTCGTCCGCGAGGTACGCCGCGTCGAAGTGGCGGATCCACACCGGGTCGTCGCCGGACTCCGGTTCCGCCCGCTCCAGCGCGGTCACCGCCCGCGAGGACAGCACCGCCGTCGCCCGGGTGTCGCCCAGCAGGGCGTGCCCGCGCGCCTCGGCGGCGTAGAACATGGCCTCGACCCGCGGTGTGACCTGCCCGCGGGTCCCCTCCTGCGCGGCCCGCGCGAGCTGCGCGATCTCCCGCGGATTGCCCAGTTCCGCCGCGAGGTGGCTCATGGACGCCGCGAGGACGTAGCCCCCGTAGGCCCGGTCCCCCGCCGCCTGCGCCAGCCGCAGCGCCTGGATGTAGTACCGCTGCGCCAGGCCCGGCTGCCCCGTGTCGACCGCCATGTAGCCGGCCAGTTCCGTCAGCCGGGCCACCGCCGCGAACAGCGCGCGGCCCACCGGCTCCCGGTACGAGCCGCCGATCAGCCCGGACACCACGGAGTTGAGGTAGTGCACGACGACGGGCCGCACGTGCCCGCTGCCGAAGCGGTGGTCGAGGTCCTTGAGGGCTTCGGTGGTCGCCCGTACCGCCTCCACGTCCGGCATGCCCACGCGCGAGCCGCCGCTGCGCGCGACCTGCGCGTCGGCCCCGGTGATCAGCCAGTCACGGCTCGGTTCGACGAGCGCCGAGGCGGCCACGCTCGACCCGGACAGGAAGTCGCGGCGGCCGACGTCGCTCCGCCACAGCTCGCTGACCTGCTCGATGGCGCCGATGACGGTCGGCGAGAACTGGAGGCCGATGCCGGACGCGAGGTTCTTGCCGTTGGCCATGCCGATCTCGTCGATGGTGACGGTCCGGCCGAGTTTGCGCCCCAGCGCCTCGGCGATGATGCCGGGTGCCCGGCCGCGCGGCGGCGGGGCGCGCCACCCCCCGGCCCCCGGGGGGTTTTGGGAGACGGGAAAGAAGCCCTGGTGGGGCCCCCCCCAGTTGAGGCGCGCGGGCGCGCCCGCGGGCTGGCACACCC
>NZ_JBHYVA010000011.1:0-33932 GCF_042750055.1 Streptomyces sp. NPDC059456 | reverse complement strand
GTCCTACGCCGCGACCCCGGCCGCCGTGATCCCGACCGTCGCCCCCGCGCCTGCGGGGATCGTCCGGCCGTCTCGGCGGACGGTCGGGCGGCGGGCGCGTCGCCCCCGCGCCTGCGGGGATCGTCCGCCGCACTGGGCCCGCCCGGATGAGGGCGGCCCGTCGCCCCCGCGCCTGCGGGGATCGTCCGCTGCCGCTGTTGGTTCCGGCCCAGTCGTGGTTGTCGCCCCCGCGCCTGCGGGGATCGTCCGTTGTCCCAGACGAGGACGATGGGTCCGCCGAGCTGCTGGTGGGCGGCGATGAGGAGGTCGCGGTACTCGGTCCAGGCGAAGCTCTTGCGGCCCCCGGCCTTGTGATCGGTGTGCCGTTTGGGCCGGTAGATCAGTCGGGAGCGTTCGCCGGGTTTGTAGCAGCACAGGGCTGCGATGGAGAAGCGGCGCTGGGAACGGCCGCGGACCCGGATGACCGGTGTGCTCCCGCGCCGGCTCCAGGTGCGGGAGGTCGGCGGCGTCATCGAGAATCCGGCTTCGTCTTCGAAGACGATCCAGGCCCCGAGCGCCGCCGCGGTGTTTCCACGTGCGGCCACACCTCCTTCACCCAGCCGGCCACCGCCGCCTCGTCACGTTCGACGGCCCGGCGGGCCGGCACCTGATGGCTCCAGCCGTGTCTGCGCAGCATCTGCGAGATTCCCGACAGCGTCATGCTCTTGTGGAACCGGCGGCCGATCAGGGTCTTGATCCTGACCAGCGTCCATCTCTGATCAGGCCAGCCATGCGCGACCGGGCCCTTGGCCGGCTCCTCCTCAAGCGCGGCGAACAGCACATCGCTCAGCTTCGGACGGGACGCCGGGCCTCGGGAACGCACCCCGTCCCGCCAGCCTCCTGCCAGGCCTGCCGCCACCGCTGGACCGACCGGACGCAGACCCGTAACTCCTTCGCGATGTCCGCACTGCCCTGCCCGGCGGCGAACATAGCCACGGCTTCCATCCGGACCCGCTCGCGGAACGCTTGCCTCTCCGCGGTCAGACCCCCACCCTGCGGACACCTCATACACCCGGCATACCGCGACGATCTCCGATCGTCAGCCCCTACGACAACCCACCTTCAAGGTCAGTAACCTGCTTCGGCTCAATGACTGAGCCGAAGCACGATAGTTGTCACCGAGGCAGACGTGTTGTCACCAGGGAAGCCGGACGGGGCGCGCAGAACTGAGCCGGGCCACGAAAGGTGGAACCTGGCCAGGCATGTTGGAACTACTGGAGACGTGTCGCAGTCCGGACTAGGTCGGCGACGGCTCTGGACCGGCTGTGTGGTGGCCAGGCGATCACGGTGGTGACTTTCGGCGCGTCCAGCACGGGCACGGCGGCGAGGTCACCGGGCAGTTGGGCCCGGCACGACTCCGGTGAGACCGCGCAAGCCCGGCCGAGCGCGACGAGCTGCAACAACTGCGCGTGGTCGCGGACCCGCGGGCCGGGGCCGGGCGGGTAGGTGCCGTTGGGGTCGGGCCAGCGTGGCAGGGGCAGGCCCGGCAGCCCGGTGATGTCGGCCATGTGCACATGGGCCCGGACGGTGAGCGGATGCCCGGCCGGCAGGACAACAACCTGGCCCTCCGTGCTGAGCTCTTCGGTGTCGAACCCGACCGTCGAGTCGAACGGCCGGTGCAGCAGCGCCACGTCGGCCCGGCCCTCGCGCAGAAGTCGTTCCTGCTCGGCCGGGCCGCACAGGATGACGTCGACGGCGACCGCGCCGGGTTCGACGGAGTAAGCGTCGAGCAGCTTCGCGAGCAGTTCGCGGGACGCGCTGGCTTTCGTGACCAGGACCAGGCCGGGACCCCCGGTCGCGGAAAGGGCAGCGCGGCGGGTCCGGCGCTCAGCAGCGTCGACCGCGCTGAGGGCCGCCCGGCCCTCGGCCAGCAGCACCGACCCGGCCTCGGTCAGCGTGACGGTGCGGCTGGTCCGATCCAGCAGCGTTGCCCCGAGCCGGCGTTCGAGCTGCTGGATCGCTCGCGACAAAGGCGGCTGCGCGATCCCGAGCCGCTGCGCGGCGCGCCCGAAGTGCAGCTCTTCAGCGACAGCGACGAAGTATTGCAGTTCCCGGGTCTCCATCCGGTCACGCTACCCCCGATCGATACCTGGACGGTATCGTCGCCCACCCGATCGGTCTTGGACCCCCTCCGGAGTCCGAGGGCAGCATGGCCCCCATGAGTGAACGAACGATTGCGCTGGTCACCGGCGCGAACAAGGGAATCGGCTACGAGATCGCCGCGGGCCTGGGCGCCCTCGGCTGGAGCGTCGGCGTCGGCGCCCGCGACGATCAGCGCCGCAAGGCCGCCGTGGAGAGACTGCGCGCGGCCGGCGTAGACGCGTTCGGCGTACCACTGGACGTGACCGACGACGCGAGCGCGGCCGCCGCCGCACGGCTGCTCGAGGAACAGGCCGGGCGCCTCGACGTGCTCGTCAACAACGCCGCCATCACCGGCGGCATGCCGCAGGAGCCCACCCGGGTCGACCCCGCCACCATCCGGACGGTCGTGGAGACCAACGTGATCGGCGTGATCCGCGTCACCAACGCGATGATGCCGCTGCTACACCGCTCCACCTCACCACGGATCGTGAACATGTCCAGCAGTGTCGGCTCCCTCACCCGGCAGTCAGGAACCGCTGCTGAGCAGACGACGGGTCCGGTGGCCGTGGCGTACGCGCCGTCGAAGACGTTCCTGAACGCCGTCACCCTCCAGTACGCCCGGGAGCTGAGCGGCACGAACATCCTGATCAACGCCGGCTGCCCCGGCTACGTCGCGACCGACCTCAACGGCTTCCGCGGCGTGCGCACCCCCGAACAGGGCGCGGCGATCGCCATCAAACTCGCGACCCTGCCCGACGACGGCCCGACCGGCAAGTTCTTCGAGGACGCCGGCGTAGTGCCCTGGTGATGTTCACGGGGGTCATCACCCGCCGGGGGAGGCGGCTTCGCCCGCGCGTGAATGGCAATTCACCGCAGGTTGCAAGCGGCATGACCATTTGGTGCCAATAGTCGTGACCCGGGGACCCTCGGACCCGCCGCGCAGATCAGACGACCGGAGGAGCGAGGGTGCCGGTGACACCCAAGGTGCTTCGCGGCGACGCTGGTGACAAGTAGCGCGCTGATCTGGTGACAACCACCGTGCATTGCTCCACCGGAGCCGCAGGTCAGCGGGCGCCGCTGGTGACAACTATCGTGCTTCGGCTCAACGACGCCCAGGAGGTCGCACTTTTGGAGGTGGTCCGCCCTCACGTGGACTGGCGGGCCGTGCGCACCGCCCGGCCGGGGAGCCGCTCCCCGCTCGCCGCCCTCAAACCGGCCGTCCCCGGCGGTGACCGGGTACTGCTGGCGGGGGTGGCGCGGATCGCCAGGGTGGGCCGGGCCGCGGTCGTGAACTGGCGCCGCCGGCACCCCGACTTCCCCGCCCCGGTGGCCGGCACGGACGTCCACCCGCAGTTCGATTGCGGCACGGTCATCGCCTGGCTCCTCGCCCACGACAAGATCGGCGTACCCATGGGGCCGACGGTTGCCACGCTGGTGGTGGCCGGGTCCGGGGGCGCCGCCCGCCGGTTCCGCCTCGATGACCCGTGGCTGTCCCTGGCCGACGACGCGGCCGGTGAGGACTCGTTGTCCGGCTGGTCCACCGACGACGACGCGGATGCGCTGGCCGAGCTGGCGGCCGGGGAGTTCGGTGCGTCGCTGCGCCAGCTGACTGCGCCCGGTACCGGCCCGGTGCCCCACTCATCCCCTTGAATACCCTCGCTGGGCATCGCTCCGCACTCCGGAGGTTGCAACGGCCATGGGACAAAGCCGTCGCAGGGTGCGGCGTCGGTTTCAGGTATCTTTCCGACGGACTCGACCTTCAGTTTTCTGGGGATTGGGGTTCAGGCAATCCAGCTTTCACCGTGTCACGCGGGTCCCTCGACGCCCCGTCTCCGATACCTGAGCCCGGCCGTCGATTATCTGGCATGCTGCGGTCCCATCACCGTTTCCGGATTAGGTAAGCCATCGGACCCGAGAACCTCCCTCCAAATTCTTCCCGACTGAATCGGGGATACGACAAGGCGCCTCATGACGCACTGCCAGCGATCTGCGACTTCCTGGGCATGGGGGGCCGCTAGTTTGACCGCGCGAGTGTAGGCGGAGGCCCGGTCGCGGCAGATGATCTCGGCGCCAGGGTGTTCGCGCAGCCAGGAAGCGAAGGTCGCCGAGGTTCGATCGGCCAGGACGTCGACGACCTGGCCGGCTTCAACGTCGACGAGAAGGGTTCCGTAGGTGCGTCCCTTGCGGAAGGCGAACTCGTCGACGCCGAGGACTCGCGGTGCGCGATCAGACACCGGTGGCGAATCGAGCAGCTCAAGGAGCTGACTGCGTCCTGCGGTGAGAGACATCTTGCGGCCGAGCCGTTCGCCAGGGCGGCCTCCGAGTTCGACCGCGTGAAGCCACCGCTTCAGACCGATACTGGAGCGACGATAGCGTTCGCTCAGCCCGCTGACCTGTTCGACGAACGTCTTCCTGTGACAGCGGGAACAGTCACAGACGAATCGACGGACCCGCAGTCTCACCTGCACTTTCCTCCCTGATAGCGGACGCTCGGCCAGACCGCGTTCATACGAGGAGTGCACACGGCGGGCATCTCGACGTTCTGGTCCTGGCCGCCGGCGAGCGGCAGGATCTCCGCGCGCGGCGTGACGCTCGAAGAGGGACCGCGCCCGTGGGAGTTGGTGTGCAGAACGGAGAAGGCGAGGCGCCCGCCGGGTGTGAGGGCCAGTCGGAGGGCGGGCAGCAGGCGATGGGGGTCGATGTAGCCGAAGCCGGATGGAGTAGATCACGTCGTAGGGCTCGGCCCGGTGCAGGTGATCGACGGCGTCCGCGTGGATGAGGGCGAGACCCGGGAGGTCGCCGTAGCGGGCGAGGGCGCGTGCGTGCTGGCTGGCAGAGGCTTCGACGGCGTCGACCGTGGCGCCGTGCTCGCTCACCAGGTGGGCGGCGTGTTTGGCCAGCCCGGAGCACAGGTCCAGGACGCGTAGGCCGGTCAGGTCTTCGGCGCCGGGGCCGGTCGGCCAGAATCCCCAGGAGATGCGGTCGACTTCCGGGATGTCGGTGCCTCGTTGCAGATGGTGGGTGCCGTACGTGGTCCAGGCGCGGGCGTTGACGGCTTCGGGTTCGGTGCTGTGCATGGCGCTCCTTGGCGTCCGGGGGTGTGGCGGGGGCCGAGGCCGTCTCCGCCGCCCGTTGACCGAGGCGGATGTCCCACCGGCGGAGCCGGTCTGGTTGGTGGCAGCGAACGTTGTGGCCTGGCGTCGGTGCGGAGTTGGCGGCCAGGAACTGCGCCCGGGAACGAAGTGCTTCAAGGGCGGGGCGAAGGTCTACGTGGCCGGGGTGTACTGGGGCCCGGGGGGATCGGGTCACGGTAGTCGGACGTGAGCGGCACACCAGCCGGTGAATCGGCATCGCTACGGCGACACGCCACCTCTACGGCTTCCGGCCGAAACTCGTCCACACGCCGCGCGTCTTGGAGCGGCTGTGTGAGGCAGGACGCGAAGGTGGGCTCGGCGCGGACTACGCAGCGGAAGTCTCCGCGACGCTGGAAGGGTACGCACGCCAGTACCGCGTCGAGATTGCGCCGTACGGTTCACATCCGGACCGATGCCTGTGCCACGCCTGCCTCACCGGGGAATCAGGGTAAAGCGTGTCCCTTCGACGGGCCACTCAGTTGATCAGGTGTGTCCGTCCGGTCGGTGATCCGTGATGCGATGTGGGACAGAATCAAGCCGCTGGTGCCGGCCGATCCGGTCCGCGGACGGCGGTGGGCCGACCACCGCCGAACCCTCGAAGCCATCGCCTGGGAATACCGCACCTCGTCCGCGTCATGGCATCGGCCCCCGGACCGCTATCCGGCCCGGTGGTTCAGTTGCTGGTTACGACGGGTGCCGGACCGTCCTTTCGGATCGGGTTCGAGCAGTCGAAGAGCACCTGTCCGCTCCGCTTGTCGTAGTAGAAGACCCCGGAGTAGAGATTTTCGGTGATGGTTTTGTTGATCCGGTCGCTCATCATCCACTCGGCCCCCTCCGGCAGGAGCTTCATGATCTCCGGAGGCACGTGCTTGGGCACGACGGGCTGGAACTCCAGAGCGGGGTTCTCCAGGTCCTTCAGCACACCCTGGTCGTCCACCGCGTTGAGCACGCCCACGAGGCGGATGTTGTTCTGCGAGGGCAGCGACCGGGACGGCTTGTCCGGGTCGATCCCGCACCACGACGTGGATTCAAGCTGCTTGAACGACGGGAACCGTGAGGTGATCTGGTCGAGCTCGTGCCGTACCTTGCACGTGCCGACCTCGTCGCTCCCGCCCGCCGTGCAGGACGCCACCGTCACCACTGTCAGCAGCGCCGCCGAGGCGGCGCCCCGGAACGACAGCCATCCCGTCATCGCTCGCCCCCTCCCCCCGGATATGTCCGCGCCGAAGATGTTACCCGTGGTCAGAGACGTCCCTGGTGGCGGTCCCTAAGGGCGGGAGGGGCTTGGCCCACCCGAGTTCGGCGAAGCATCCGTTCTCGCTGTCCAGCGCACCGCTGCCGACTGCGCCAGACGTCCTCCCAACCGGCGCCGCGCTCATTCTCCGACGCGGCGGGGGCGAGCTGTTTGCGGTGATGGAAAGCGATCGCGACAGGGCCCTGCTCTCGTGCCATATCAGCTCAGGGGCACGCGCCACCGAGCTGCTGGGCGTCCGAAGGGCCGACATCGACTGGCCCGGTCAGCGCTTGTGGGTCGCGTCGAAGGGTACGGGGGTGTGGCGGGTGGCTCCGCTGTCGCCGGACGCCTTGCTGTGGCCGGCGCTACGTCGCCGGCCGAGGCTCGGTGGACCCGCATACGGTGGTCTGGCGCACCCTGCGCGGGCAGGACCGCCCCTTGACGTGCTCGGCGGTACGTCCGGTGCGCCGGCGCGCGAATGAGAGGCTGGGCACGAGCAGGCCAACGACCTGTGGAGCGGCTGGTCTCAGGCGACCCCGCGTGACGAGGGAGGCTCGACGAGTCCCGGTCCCAAACGGTTTGCCTTCGGTGCCCGGCGCGGTGTGACATGTGGGCATGAGTAGAACGGCGCAGGTCATCGTGTTGGCGCGGTACGAGGACGAGGTGATGGAGCCGCTGACGCGGCCGGACGAGGCCCGCACCTGGCTCGGCTGCTTCGTACAGATCCCCTGGTTCGTAGGGGGCTGGCACATCGAGTTCGAGAAGGCGCATCGGCGCCGCGGGGTGCTCAAGGACCTGGAGTCCCTGCCCTGGAACGAGCCCGCCTGCGTGCAGGTCATGCTGCACGACCAGGACGACGACCTGTTCGGTCTGTGGATGTTCCGCGACGGAGTCCTGGCCGAGGTGGGCATCCCCGGCACCCAGCGAGTTCACACCGCGTCGCCGCTGTGGGACGTTGACCCTGGCTTCCTGGTCCGGACCGGTCTGGGCAGGGGAGAGGACCGGCACTCGCCGGAGCACGTACAAGACCCGCGGTTGTGCTGGTGACCCGGCGGGGCCGGACAAATGCTGAAGTCGCCGCTTCGGTCCTGCCCGGCGCCGGGCAGGTTTCGTCCGGCTTCGCGCAGGACCGGCTGGACAAGCCCTAGGAGGGGGCGCAGGCGCGGTCGCCGATGTCGCCGAGTTGGAGCGGGGCTGTGGACGTGGTGCCGTCGTGGGTCAGGAGCAGCGTGATGCTGCCCTTCGTGTAGTCCGGGAACCACATCGCATACAGGGTCCGGGCGCCGTCCGCGACGGTACCGACCCGGCGGACTTCCAGGGGTTCGCCGCCGCAGGTCGCGGAGGTCACCTGCTGGTGGTCGGAGGCGAAGAGACGAACCCATCCGTCGGTGAAGAGGGTTGCGAGCTGGTCCACCCCGCGCGAGTTTCCGATGGTGGTGGGGTCGGTGGCGCAGGCCCGCTCGGAGGATCCGGTTTCGCCGGCCGAGGCCCAGCACAGGCGCTGGTCGGACGTCTCCCAGGCGTAGGCGGCGCCGGTTGGCCAGGCCTCGACCAGCATCAGGCCCTGGGAGCCGGGGGCGTCGCGGCCCACTGCCCCCGATGCCATCAGGGTCGTACGGGTCCGGTTGATCACCGCGGTCAGATCCGGAGGCGAGGGAGTCGGCGCAGCGCTTGAGGCGGCGGCTTGAGTGGCCGACGGCTTCGCAGCGGTCCCTTCCCCGCCTGAGCAGCCCGTAGAGGCCGTGACCAGCAATATCGCCGCCCCGAAGGCAGCGCGAAGTACGTTGCGCATGCGCGTTCCCCCCTTGTGCACCCCCGCGACCGGGGCAGTAACAGAGGATCACACACAGCAGCCGACTCCGACCAGGCCTGCCAACTCAACTCGGATCCGTCGAGCTGGAGGACGTCCAGAGCCATGAAGCAGGGATGCGGACCGCGAGCGTGGGCCGCTACGGGCGCGGGCGGCGGCTCGGCGCTGCAACGTCTTGAACGACAGCCGGCCCGCTTCCGGATCCCAGACCAGCAGCTCCAGCGTGATCACCGCGGACGAGTGCCGCAGTCCGTGCGGACTCGTCCGCACTCCCACGCCGGCCGCCGCGCATGGCGCGTTGGCGTCGGCGAAGACCTGCTCCCAGCCCGAGACCGACATCGGCAGCCCCCACTGGTTCAGCCACACCATTGCAGGCTCGAAGCCCTGATCACCTCCTACCAGCAGCCGCCGCCGCTCCGCCGAGTCCAGCCGCGATATCGGCACCCACCGCCCGCCGAGGCGCACCCGCGGCCGCGTCGGGTCCTCCACCACCAGGGAGCGCCGCGTCGGGATGTAGAAGCCGCGGGCGCGTCCGTACTCGATCGCCTCCCGCCGATCCCACTCCGGGTACTCGTGCAGGTCCCGCAGCACCGACACCGGCAGGTACACCGCCCGCCCCGACAAACCCTTGGAGATCGCGTCGGGCACCGCTGGCGGGACGCGACGGCGGAGGACCGTGCGGCGTACGAGTGGTGGCGCCGGCGAGACGAGCGCGGCCAGCGAGTGGAGGACAGGAGCTGGGATCCCACGGGCGGCCCGGCCGGTGGCCGGCACCGCGCGGCGAGGCCTCGCGTTCCTCCGCCGCGGTCAGTGCCCGCTCGGCGCGGACCGGCTCGCCGCCGCCGACTCGATGGCGGGCGGCCGCGCGCTCGGGGGCGGGGGAGGAATAGCGTGGACGGGCGGCCGCGCCTATGCCCTCGCGCCGGGCGGAGGTCCTCCATGACCTGCCCAGCGCACGGGCTGGTCACCGCCCTGGACGGCGAAGACGATCCCGGAGTCGCGGGCCGTGTTGTTCTGCTCCAGGTGCGTGCCGACGACGTCCCGGCGACTGTCCGGCAGCTCGCGCTGCACCTCTGCGACCAGTCGCGCGAGCGGCTCCAGGAAGGACGGTTCCTGGTGGAGCAGGGCTTCCAGTTCCACCGCCCAGGAGTTGAGAAGTGCCCGCCGCACCTCGTCGGGGGTGGCAGCCCCCTCGACCAGTGCGGCGTGCCCGTCGAGTCGGGCCGTGATCTCTCGGCGCCGTCGACCGGACCGTCCGAACAGGTCGGCGATACCGTCGCGCGTGGTCTGCCACAGCTCCGTGGTCATCGTCGTGACCAGGGCCGCCGCTCCGGCTCCCGCCAGCGCGGCCAGTTCGTCCTGCACGGAATTCCCCTCCCTCACCCACGTCCAGATGTGTGGCCGGTGACGTTGATGTGCTGGTCCCCGTTCTGCGTGGCGTAGACGACCCCGTGGCCCGACGCCCTGTTGACCATCTTCGAGCGGTCCGTCGGACGCTCCTGCCGCGGCTCCACGGCCCCGGTCGGATTCGCCGTGGCCGAAGAGGACCCACCCGTCGGGAGCGGGGCTGCCCCGGACACGGGCAGGTGGAGCCAGGCGTCCGCCGCGTACTCCTTCACCGCGACTTCGACCCGCCGGAACGCTCCCGGGTCGATGCCCGGATATCCGTGTCGCACCACTTCGTCGTAGAAGTGCCGCGACACGAGGAGCGACGCCGGTATCGTGTCCGGTGCCCCGGCCAGCGACTCCCGGGCCGGGCGGGCGTCGAGCAGCCGGGCCAGCACCTCCAGCGGCCCCCCGGCGACGGCGCCGCTCGGTCCGAGCCACACGTCACCTGCGTGGAGCGCCACCCTCACCCGAATCCGTGTCGCCGGAGCGGCCGTCCGATTGTGCGCGTGCAGCCGGATCACCAACTCGTGGAAGAGCGGATGGATCAGCCTGGCTTTGGGCGCCGAGGCAGGGGCGATGATCCGGATGCCGTCCCCGAGGTCGTGGAAGCGGCACTCCTGCCAGTCGATTCCGCTCTCTTTCAGCGCTTCCTGAAACATGGTCAGGAGTGCCTCGCGTATGCGCAGCAGGGCTACGTCGCCCCGGCCCCCCGAGCCTTCGATGTCCACGGCCACCATGGGCCGGTACTCCAGCACTGCGTCCAACTGTCCCTCCTGGAGGTGGCGCACCTGACACGCGGGCGGCAGGACGCGTCAATGCGACGGTGCCCTCCCGCGCCCCCACTGTGCACCATGCGTGCCCAGGCAATCCCGTACCCGTACGGATTCCCACGAAGTCTGCCCCTCCCGGGGCCTGTTGGTCGCAATGACCGGCAGGCGCAGGAGCGAGGGGGCACACTGGTGCCGTGGTGAATCCTGGGGAACGGGAACCGGAACTCGAACGGCGTGGCAGAGCCGGGCGGCGGCCACGCGAGGTGTGGGCATGGCCGTCGACGAGCGTGCTCGGGGGGCTTCCGCCCGGGTCGTGTGACCGGTTGCTCGCGCTGGGGGTGCTCGCGCGCTACCCGACCGGCCGCGTTCTGATGCGTGAAGCGGAGGAGACCACGTTCGTGCTGATACTGCTCGACGGGGTGGTGAAGGCGACCGGGCGCACCAACGACAACCGGGATGCCCTGTTGGCCGTTCGGATGGGTGGGGACCTGGTCGGGGAGTTCGCCGCCGTCGACGGGGGCCGGCGTTCCGCGACCGTGACGACGTGCGGACCGGTCGTCGCCCGCGTCGTCACCCGGGGCGATTTCCACGACTGCATGCGGAGCGATCGGCGGATCGCCCAGGCGGTCAACGAAGCGATCGTCGCGAAACTGCGCGTTGCCACGAGCCACCGCATCGACTTCGCCGGCTGCGACGCCCCGACGCGGCTAGCCCGTGTGCTCTACCAGATCACGATGACCTACGGAGAGCGAACGGGCGCGGGGGCCGTCATCCGCTGGCCGATCACCCAGCCCGAACTGGCCACTCTCGCCGGCGCCGCGGAGCCCACCGTGCAGAAGGCACTGCGAAGGCTCCGTGAAGCAGGCGTGGTGTCGACCGGGTACCGCACCTTCCGGGTCGAGAACGTCGCTGGGTTGCGGCAACTCGCCTTCGAGTGACGGCAAAGCAGGAAGTGTTGAGGAAGCCGTAATACGACGGCATGCGGGCGCCGGGAGGCCACTACCGTGGCAGCGGCCGGTGGCAGACGGTGGCATACGAGGGCGGACCAGCGGACGAAACAGAGGGAGCCATGCCAGAGAGAGACGACAACGCCCCGACACCTGTGGGTCCAAGTGCGGCGCACCGGATCGACGTCGGCGGTAGCGTGACCGGCCCTGTGATCGCGGGCAACCACAACGTGGTCGTCGACGCGCAGAACGGCTCCCGGGTGACGGTGCTGGCGGGCTCCGAACGGCCCCGCCCCCGGCGACGGGAGCGGGCCGAGGTGTTGCCCCGGAGCGGGTCGGAGCCGGTGGGTCGGGAAGAGGCGATGCAGGCACTGGCGGCGACTGTCCGTGCCGGCGGGCCGGTGCAGCTGTGGGGGCCACCTGGGGTCGGCAAAACCACGCTGCTGCGGCACGCCGCACGGCTGCTGCCGTCGGGCCCGGACGGAGTGGTGTTCCTCGGCGGGGCCCATCGTGACGTCGAGGACCTCGCCCAGGAGATGTTCGAGGCCTGCTACGAGGCCCCGGGTTACGCGCCGACCCGGGTAGAGCTGCGGAGGCTGATGGCCAGCGTGCGGGTGACGGTGTACGTGGACGACGCCAGCCTGACCTCCGATCAGCTGCTGGAACTGATGGACACGGCACCCCAGGCGACGTTCGTCTTCACCGGTGTCGAGCGGACGCTGTGGAGCAGCGGCACGGCGCTGGAACTGTCCGGCCTGTCACAGACCGCCGGACTCAGGTTGCTGGCACGGGAGTGGGGAGGAACGCTGCCGGAGTCGGAACGCGAGACGGCCGCAGACCTGTGGCAGGCGGCAGGCGGCCTCCCGTTACCGCTCCTGCGGGCAGCTGCCCTGGCGCGCTCCCGCCCGGAGGGCGAGGGCGGCCTCCCGCGCGTGGGTGAGGTCGCCGCCCTGCTCCCGGCGCTGCTCGACCAGCTCGCCGAGGACGAGTCGGTTATGGGCGTGCTGCGACTGCTAGCGACCCTCGACGGAGTCGAGTTGGCGGCCTCGCACGTAGGAGCGCTGACGGGGGTGGCGGAGCCCGAGGCGTTGTGCGACCGCCTGGTGCGGCTGGGTCTGGTACGGACTGGCGAGTACGGCTATGGCTCTGTCGCCGACACGGTGCCCGTGGTGCGTCAACGATGTGATGCTCCGTTCTCGGCCGAGCGGCTGTGTGACCACTTCGCCCGGTGGGGGGCGCTCCGGGATACCACACCGCTGGAGCTGGCGGCCCACGGCGGGGTACTGGAGAAGGTGGCCGAGGTGGCGGAGTCGGCCGGGCGCCCTGATCTTGCGGTGCGCCTCGCGCGGGCCGCATCGCCGGGGCTGGCCCGTTCGCTGAGGTTCGGCGTGTGGGGGAGGCTTCTCGGTCGTGGCTGGGTGGCCTCCCGCGCAGCCGGCGACCGGAGGGCCGAGGCGTACTTCCTTCACGAGGAGGCCGTACGCGCCCTGTTGATCGGCAGGCGGGTCGTGTACGCGGCGCTGCTGGCGCAGTCGGCGTGGATCGGGCACGAGCTGGGCGCCGCCGGAGCGTCGAGCGCTCCCGGCGGGGGAGCGGGGGCCCATGCGGGGGATGGGGGAGTCGGGGCCCACGCGGGAGGTGGGCAACCCGGCTTCGACGTCCCTCACTATATGCAGGGCAACGGTTTCGGCTCGGCCCATTCCGGTGCCTCAGCCGGACACGGTTCCGTAGCCCAGCCGTCACTGGGCTCCGGAGGTGGTGGCTCCTGGGGCAGCACCCCCGGTGACGGTGGCAGTGGTGCGCACGCCGCGGCGGGCCACGGCGGCACCGGTACACAGGCCGTCACAGGCGACGGAGGCGGCAGCGGCTCGGCCCTCACCGGTCACGGCGGGACGTCGGGCAGCGTTGCGCACTCGTCCGGCGTCGGCGGCGGCACCTGGGGCGGCGGGACGGCAGCCTCGACCGGCGCCACAGGAGCAGCGGGTACGGCGGTTGCGGGGATGAGCAGCTTGATCGCCACCATCGTGTCCCTGGTCGTCGCCTGCGTGCTCGTCGTCGGCCTGGGCTACGCCATCAGCTCTTTCTCCTCTACGCCTGGGCGAACCCCGTCGGGAGACGCACGCAACGAGGCGCTGCCGATGCCGTCGTTCTCCCTCCCGACCGCGCTGACGGACACCCCGACCCCGACCGGCGATCCCTTCAGACATCCGGCAGGGTGCGATGAGCAGAGCAAGGCACGCCAGAAGAACGATGAGAGGATGGCCACGGCTCCGGTCACGAACCCCGGCGCTGATCAAGCGTGGGCCGCGTCCGAAAGGGCGCTTTCCGAAGACCTGGCGGCAGCGGCCGCCGTAGCAACCGACCCGGCGGTCAGGGCGGCGATCCAGAAGAATTCCGCCGACGCCGCTGCTCTCGCCACCGCCATCACGAACAAGGACCACGCGGCCGTGAGCCAGTACGTGGATGCCGTCGGCGACGACTCGGGCGCAATCCTCGACCTCTGCTACTAACGTTCCGCGGGAATCGCGGTTCATCACCTGCGGGTCCGACGTGGCTCCTAGCGCCCGCGCGGCGGAGCCGAACCGCAAACGCCCCCGTCGGGCCCGCCCAGTGGACCAGTCTGGACTGTCCGTGCCGGCCACGGCTACGGGCCAGTGAGGAGTCATCAACGTGTCGCAGTCGCAGTCGCAGTCATCGGGCGACGAGTTCACGATCCGCATCGGCGGGGACGTGTCCGGTCCCGTGGTCGTCGGCCACGACAACCACGTCGAAGTGCATCGATCCGCCTCCGCCTGCGTCCCTCGAACCGTGCCCGAAGCGGAGCCCGTGAAGTCGACACAGACCAACACGGCGAAGGACGAAGGAACCGTTTACGCCGTCACCAACGGTGACATGCACATTCATCACGACGGCTCGGCCTGAGGCGGCCGGCAACCCCGCCCTCGGTCCCGGCCGCCTTCCGCGGACCCCGGCCCTCGGCGTGCTCCTCTGGTTCTCACGCGCGCACGGACTTCCATTCGGGCGGACGAAAGAGACACGGGCCAGGCGGCTCCCGTCGCGGCGAGCGCTGAGGCGGCGCCGCACGCCACGACGTCCCAGGGCGCTGCATCAGGCTTTCCCCGTACAGCAAGGCGTCCGGCCCTCCGGTGAGACCCTCACCGTGTACGACCTCGCAGGGAGGGAGGCCTCCCGCTACGCCGTATCCGCGGTCCACGGCCAGGTTGCGTGGCGGCCGGCTTCGATGAGGTCGATCATCCGGAACGCGGCGTCCGTGAGCCCGCCGAAGGTGTGCCGGTGGGGGCCTGAAGGAATGTGGGCCGGCTGGTATCCCGCCAAGTTCCAGGTGTACACGGGTACCGCGGACGGTACCGGTTCGGCCTGTCTGCCGGGCTCCTGGTGTGCGGCCTGTTCATCGGTGACGATCAGCACGCGGTCGTGGTCCCGGTAGCCGCCACGTCCCGCTGCGCTACCACCGCGCGATCATCGCCTCCACGATGCCCGCCGCCCAGTACCGCGCCGATGATCGAGCCCGCGGGGTCAGGGCTGTGAACCCACGACCCGCCGACCGGATCGCCAACCGCAACCGCACAGGCAGCCGCCGCTGCCGTCCTCCTGGCTTCAACCGCGAAATATACGGCGAACGGGCGCCGCTTCGGCGGCACCTCGTGGGCAGTCCGGCCGTGCTCGGCTGAGCGGTAGGCGCCCTGGAAGGGCGCGAGTTGGAGCTGCCCGGTCGCCTCGATCGCGAACCAGGCGAGGTGGTCCTCGGGCAGCCAGTCGCGCAGGTCCGGGAGCCGTGGGGGTGTAGTAGTGATTGGTCTCGATTTACATGCGGGGATGTTCTGCGGCATGCCCCGATGGTCCAAAAAGGCCTGGACGGAAAAGGATTGATCGACAGGTTCCTTGAGAATCAGGTGCCAGAGTTGTCGACGAACCCCACGATATCGAGGTATTCGACTTCGGGCGGGACGCCATAAATCCCCGTCACCTTCTCGACGATCTCCTCCGTGAAGAAGGCGCGGGCCTTCTCCTCGTCATCCCACACGTAGAAATTCCTTGCCCGAACGCCGTCTTCGTCGAGCATGAAGCTCTTAAACCGAAGGCCGGCCATGCCTTCGAACGGTCCTCGGAGTTCGTCGGCAACCTTTGCGAGAGTTGCACGATCGAACTTTTCGGTCTGCGTGAAGGTCACGAGCATGCCGATCATCGGGCCTCCTGTCGAGAGAGCAATGCTAGCGGCGGATTCTAGTACGCGCGGCCAGAAATTCTGGTAGTTAGGCGCGAGTCGGACGTGTGGCTTGCGGTCCGCGATATCGGGCCGGGAGCGCATCGAGTTTTGCAGACGCGGATATCCACTCGAACTGGCGGGCTATGTGATGGCGGCCTGCGTCCGTGCCTCCTCGGCGTCGCGCGTGTCGTCGGGCGACACCCTTGCGCCCTGTGGCCCAAGTCACACGAGGTTCCTGTCAGGAATCGGGGCGCCGTCCCGCTCAAGTCACCGAGAGCAAGCGAACCGACGGGAGCATCACATGAAGCACCGCATCGTCATCCTCGGCGCCGGCTATGCCGGGGCCTACGTGGCCGGGACCCTGGCCCGCCGGCTGTCCCCGGCGGACACCGAGATCACCGTGGTCAACGCCGAGCCGGACTTCGTCCAGCGGCTGCGGCTGCACCAGCTCGCGGCCGGCCAGGAGATCGAGGCCCCGAAGCTCGTCGACGTCTTCGCGGGTACGGGGATACGGCTGCGCCTGGCCCGTGTCACCGCCGTCGACCCCGAGCGCCAGGTGGTCGCCGTGGCCGACGCCGAGGGCGGCGGCGAGCTCGGCTACGACACGCTGCTCTACGCGCTCGGCAGCCACGTCGCCGACCACGGCGTTCGTGGCGTGGCCGAGCACGCCTTCCACGTCACGAGTCGTCCGGCGGCGCTGTGCCTGCGCGAGCGCCTGGACAACCTGAGTGGGCGGGGCGAAGGGGGGCGTGTGCTGGTCGTCGGTGACGGGTTGACCGGCATCGAGACCGCCACCGAGATCGCCGAGTCACGGCCCGGCCTGTCGGTGGTGTTGGTCGCCCGCGGGGAGCTGGGCGCCCCGCTCTCCGCCGGGGCCCGCGGCCACCTGCGTCAGGCCTGTGACCGGCTGGGCATCACCATCCTGGAGCACACCAGCGTCGAAGCCGTCGAAGCGACGCGGGTCCTGTGCGCTGACGGGACCGACCTGGCATCCGACGCGACCGTGTGGACGGCCGGGTTCGCGGTCAACCCCATCGCCGCCGCAGCCGGGCTGGAGGTCACCGACGACGGCCGGATCGTCGTCGATCGCACCATGCAGTCGCTCTCGCACCCGAACGTCTACGCTGCCGGCGACAGCGTCTACGCCATCGGCGACAACGGCCGGCCGCTGCCGATGTCCTGCGCTTCGGCCGGCTTCACCGGCATGCAGGCCATGAAGGCCATGAAGGCCATCGTGGGAAGCCTGACCGGCGGCAAGACGGCAACCGTCAAGCTGGGCTACCCGGGCAACCACATCAGCCTCGGGCGGCGTGACGGCATCCTGCAGATGGTCGACGGCGAGGCGCAGGCCAAGCCGAAGTACGTGGGCGGCCGGAAGGCCGCGCGGATCAAGGCAGGCATCGTCAGGATGTCGCTGTGGACCACCTCGCACCCGACCTTCGGCCTGCCCCAGCGCAAGCGCCACCTGGTCGCCGCGCGGGACGGGGCCGCCGCAAAGGTGGCCGCGTAGCCGGCCTAGGGTAATTCGCGTGGACAGCTCCGCCATTGACGGCTTCGACACCAGTCGGTTCGAAGCCAGCCGCAACCGGCTGGCCTCGCTGGCGTACCGGCTGCTGGGCTCCGCCGCCGACGCCGAAGACGCCGTACAGGACGCGTTCCTGCACTGGCAGGCCGCCGACCGGCAGCGGATCAAAGTGCCGGAGGCATGGCTGACCAAGGTCGTCACCAACCTGTGCCTCGACAAGCTCCGCTCGGCACAGGCCCGCCGCGAACGCACCGCCGGCGCCTGGCTGCCCGAACCGCTTCTCGACGGCGACCCGATGCTCGGCTCGGCCGACACCTACGAGCAACGCGAAACGGTCTCCCTGGCCGTGCTCACTGTCATGGAACGCCTGTCACCCGTCGAGCGGGCCGTCTACGTCCTGCGTGAAGCCTTCTCCTACAGCCATGCCGAGATCGCCGAGATCCTCGACATCAGCACCTGTCCACCACGGCCAACCCCTCCCCGCTCTTGATCGAGCCGGCCCACCGGCCGCTCCGCGCGTTCAGGGTGCCGTGCCCTGGGCGTGCGCGTACCGGGATCCACCGAAAGGGGTTCGGGACCTGGAAGGTCAGGAATTCCCCTTCGCTGCGCGCAGCCAGCCGTGGAGGGGTGAGTTCGACCGGCGCGCAGATGCGGTGGTGTGTGCGTTTCGCGGGCGGGGGCCAGCGAGTGTGTGGGGGCGGCGCGCAGTCGCAGGAGGACGGGGCGGGGGCCAAGACGGGGGGGACGGGGCACTGGAGGGCAGCGATGATGGTGGTGGCGGATTGAGGTCGCGTCACCGGCGGAGTCGGTGATGGAGTCTGCGAACTGGATCATCTAGCTTGCGGCAGGCCGTGTCTCTTCTTGGTGGACTGTCGCAGTGTGCAGTCGAAGCAGGCCCTGTGCTGTGTGGCGGCAGTATGTTCGTCCTGGTTTCGCGACGGGGAGGGCGCAGTCTTCCGCAGCGCCAGCCCGTGATGGCGGGCGGTTCGCCGAACCGTAGGTCTGATGGGCTGGTCTCGGGTCCAGCCGGGCATATGGCCGGTACGTGTCGCTCCGGGATCAGCTGGCAGCGTACTGTCCGTCGGACAGCACCTTTCGGGCCTGCTGTCAGCCTTCGTGTGTAGCGGTGTGCATCGCCTGGAGGACGGAAAGGGGCGCCCCCGGTTATCCGGCGGGCGCCCCTTCATCTCATCGTGGAACTTTCAGTGCCGGGATCAGATCTCTCTAGCCGGCCCGTACCACGTGACTGGTCGATCGTCCGCACTTGTGGGGAGGCTCATCATCGCGAGCGGTCCCGGGTAACGTGCAGTGACGCCTGGTACGAACATTTCCTCGCCGGCGAGATACCTGTGGAGCCACTCGCCGAACGACATGTTGTGTGCATAGAAGTCGGGTTCCTCGCGACCACGGGTCAGTATGGTGCCTTGGCCTCCGTCTTTGCCTGGCACCAGGAACGCGTACTCCCCACGATCTGTGCTGGCGATCGGGATCATTCCGGATTCGCCGCCGAACTGCGGCCCGGTCGATTCGAAGCCGGGGCATGCGGTGCCGCTCGGCCATGTCATCGATTGGAACGTGCTTATGATCCGCGAGATCCAACTTCCCAGCGGACAGAAAGTGTTCGCAGGGTGATCGAGGTACAGGTGGTGATTCATCCGCACTGGCGCGTAGGAGTTGATGATCGACTTGTAGTCGCCCGGAAACGTGACTCCGAGGTCATTTTCCAGGCGGTCCCATTCGTCAATTCCCAGGAAGAGGTCCCTGGGTTTTCCGATCATTCTTTTGAGTGATGCGAGGTGGTCGGTCATGATGCTAGATCCTCGGGCAGTCGGGGTCGCCAGTGGTCTGGCCGCCGGTGGGCTTTTGATGGACTGTGCATTCCTTGATGCGGCCGGACCCTAGCACGGAGTACCTGTATTTGAGTTCCGTTGGAATTCCGGAACCTTGGTTTCCGTACGTGACATTGATCGAGAGGAAGACTCTATTCCGGCTCTTCAGGGCGTCGCGGATCTCCGCTTCGATTCCGTCGCTTAGATACGGGGTGTTCACGTGATCGTACTCTGCGACAAGATTGCGGAGGTCGGTTCCGGAGCCTCCGGCGGCCTTCGCTGCCAGGTGGCCGTTGTGTGGCTTCTGTCCCTGCAGGACGATCTCCTCTATGCCTGGAGGCTTCTTCCTACCTGCGTCAGTGCCGGGACCCGGCTTGCCGACCACCGTCAGGTCGTCGTAGTTGACGACTCCTGTGATGCCTGTGGCCCGGCATTCATCCTGCTGCTTGGTGGTGTCGAAGTACCGCTCGCGCGGAAGGTAGGTGAGATGACCGTTCTCGCTCCTGCCGACGCCGTCATCACATTTGTCGTCGGACCTGCGACGCCATGTTCTGTGGCCGCCCTTGGAGTCAGCCTCGAGCCGGGGGTCCGGGGCTCCGGTGATGACCGGCGCGAACATGGCGATCGCCAACGTGTCCAACAGTGCCTGTGCAGTGACGGTGGCAGCCGCTGCGCCGGCGGCGGCGGTTGCAGCCGTGCCTACGATCGACGTAACGACAGCTATGGGGTTCGGCAGGTCCGGTGCGATGAGTGGGTTGTGGCCGTTGTAGGGGTTGGTGTCGATCAGCGGCTTGGGCGGCTTCGTCGGTCGCGGCGGCACCTTCTTGCCGCCACCGCCACCGCCACCGCCACCGCCACCACCGCCACCGCCGCCACCGCCGCCACCGCCGCCACCGCGGCCGCGAGGGGCGTAGGGAGCGTAGTGTCGCTCAGAGTAACTACCGCCACCTCCGCTGTAGGCGGGGGCAGGCCTGTTGGCGGCTTCCCGGGCGAACTCTGCTTGGGACCGCACCTGCGCGAGGATGCTGGTCATGCTGCATTGGAGGACGGTGCATGTGTCTCCCTGGGCGCGAATGCTGTCAGCGCCCGAGTACCACGCGCTGAATCCCACGCACCAGGGGTTCAGCTTGAAGGGAGACCACATCGAGCCGCAATCCAGCCACCAATGCCCGGTGGGGTCGGTTCCGTTGAGAGGCGACCCGAAGCCGTACGAGTAGCGGTTGGCCCGCTGGCCCGACTGTGTCGGGTCCAACTGTGCCGTATCGCGGCTGGTGAAACCGCTGGTGCCGGGCTGGTACCAGCGCGAGGCCATGTTGACCTCGCCGGTAGAGCTGTCCGTCCAGCCTGACTGGTATCCGAGAGAAGGGTTGGTGCCCGCCGACGCGGTCACGTTGCCGAATGCGTCGTAGGCGCGGGACGAGGTGACTGCTGTGCCGTCAGCGGAGAGGCCGGCCACCACGTCGCTGTGCTGGTCAGTGACCGCGAGTCGAGCAGAGTCCGGCGTCCCGGTTGTCGCGCTGGCCAGCAGGGTGCCGCTGGGGTTGCGGCTGTAGAGGGACGTGCCGTCCTTGACGAGGTTGTTGGAGCCGCCGTCGTAGTTGAAACCGGTGCCGCCGCTCGTCAGGACACGGTCGAGTGAGTCGTAGGTGAAGGTGCTTGTGCCGTTGGTGACCGTGCGCTCGAAGGCGTCGGTCTTGACGGTCCGGGTAGTGCCGCCGTCGGTGATCGACTGGACGGAGCCTCGGGCGGAGTAGTCGAAGGTCTGGGTGCCCCAAGTCTGGACGCGGTTGCGGGCGTCGTAGGTTGCGGTGAGGTCGCCCTTCTTGGTCAGGTTGCCGGCCTTGTCCCACTCGAAGGCCGTGGTGGTTGCTCCACTGGTCTCTGAGGTCATGCGACCCGCGAGATCGTAGGCGTAGGTTTCGGTGCCCGCGCCGGCAGTGCCGGTGGTGGTCTTCCTCACGAGGCGGTTGTCGAGGTCGTACTCGTAGGCCGAGCCCTGGACCGCCGTGCCGGTGCCGCTCTGCTGAACGCTGTCCTCGGCGAGTCGGCCGAGGCTGTCGTAGGCGTGGGTGCGCTTTGCGGCGATCTGGTAGACAGATCCGTTCTTGCGGGCGTACTGCTCAAGGGTGATGCGACCGGCGGCGTCGAAGTCTGTCCAGGTCTCCGTGCCGGTGAGCGGATCCGTGGCGGTGTCGAGGCGGCCCGCCTGGTCGTAGGTGAAGACCGTTGTGCCGGCGGGGTCTGTGCGGGAGGTCATCTGACCGTCCGCGTCGTACGCGTAGGCGGAGTTGCCGGAGGGGCCTTCAGCCTTCAGCAGCTGGCCGCGGTCGTTGTAGGAGTAGGTGTTGCCCGCGAGTACTCCGTCGGCGCCGGCTCCGGTCAGACGACCGGCCAGGTCGTAGGAGAGCGAGCGGGGACGGGTGGCCGCAGCGGTGCCAGATCCGGTTTCACCAATCAGCCGCCCCAGGCCGTCGTACGTCTTTTGGCGTTTGACGCTGCCGGGGAGCAGCTCGGTGACGATCTGCCCTGCCGCGTCATAGACGTTGGTCCAGGTGCGGCTGGAGAGTGCCGGGTGTTCGGTGCTGCTGGGCTCGATGGTCGATTCCGGCAGGCCCCATGCGTTGAAGGTGTAGTAGGTGGCCTTTCCGCGGCCGTCGGTAAGGCGCGTACGATGGCCCGCCGCGTCGTATCCGAAGGTTGTCGTGATGGAGTCCGTGCCAGTGACCGGTTCCGTCTGCGTGGTCAGGCGGCCGAGGGCGTCGTATGCGTAGGTGCGTCGGGCGCCGGTGGCCGAGACCGAGGCGGTGGGGTTGCCGTCGTTGTCGTATTCCGTCGACACCGAGCGCAGGACCGTCGCTCCGGTCCCGTAGTCGGACACCGAGGCGGGGTTGCCCGTGACGTCGTAGACGGTGGCGGTCTTGCGGCCGGTGGCGTCCTGGGACTCGCTCAGGCGGCCGAGTCCGTCGTAGGCGGATCGGGTGGTGCCACCGAGCGGATCGGTGACCGTCAAGGCCTCGCCGGCCGCGTTGTACGTAGCTGTGGTGCGGCGGCCGCTGGGCGTGGTGGATTCGGTCTGGTTGTCGGCGTCGTCCCAGGTGTAGCGGGAGACGAGGTTTTGGAGGGTGGGCTTGCGCTCAACGTCGGTGGCCGTGAGCTTGCGCCCCAGTTCGTCGTAGGTGGATTCGAGGCGTGCTCCGGTCGGGTCGGTAGCGGAGAGCGGCAGGCCGGTCGCCGTCCAGGTGTAGGTGGCCACCCCGCCGCCGTTCAGATCGGTTGAGGTGCCGCTGATGGAGTTGCTGCCGGGGGCTTGCAGGCTCTGCGCGCCGCTGACCGCCGGGTCGGTGGAGCGTGCCAGATTGCCCAGTTGGTCGTACTGGTAGTAGCGGGTGCGGCCCAGGGGGTCGGTGGTGGATGCCGGCTTGCCGAGCTGGTTGTACGTCGTGCGGCTTACTGCAGTGATCGCCGCTGTGGCGCCTGGCGGCGTGTAGTCCGGCAGCGTGATCGCGGTGGGGCGGCCCAGCTTGTCGATTTCCATCCGGGTCACCAGGCCGCGTGCGTCGCGGGTTTCGGTGGCCTCGCCGAAGGTGTTGTAGCCGGTGAGAGCCTTGGGCGTGACGGCGGTGGCCGTTCCTCCGTTTTCCTCCGCCTGCACCTGAGGCTGTGTCGTCTCCACCAGACGGCCGAGTGCGTCGTAGCGGTTGGTGGAGACATTGCCCCGAGCAGTGACCTGCGTGACGGCAAGGCCCCGCTGGTCGAAGGTGCCGGAGGTGACCCGTGTACCTGTGCCGTCGGTGACGGTCACCTTCTTCGGGTTGCCCACCGTGTCGTACTCGGTCGTCGAGGTGAGCTTCTTGCCGGAGCCGTCGATCGACTGCGTCTGTTCGGTGAGGCGGTCCTCGGAGTCGTACGCGGCGGTGGTGACACGGTTGAGTCCAGCGGGGTCGAACACCGAGCGCGTCACGCGTCCGGTGGCGTCGACGGTGTTGACGGTGGTGCGGTTGCCGCTCTCCGTGTGCGTGGCGAGGTTGCCCGCCCCGTCATAGGAGTTCGACTCCAGGACGATGTCCTTCTTGGAGCCGTTCGCCTGGGTGACCTGCTTCGCGGTCGTCGTGGCCGTGAGGCCGTCGTCGAAGTAGGTGAAGGCGGTCGTTGCGCCCATGGCGTCGGTTGTCGTGGCCAGTCGGCCGGCAGGGTCGTAGGCGTGGGAGACCAGGACGAGGTCGCGGGTCTGGCCGGACGGATCGCCCCTCCAGTCCTTCAGCACCGACTCGGCCAGCTGTCCGCGCTTGGTGAACGCGTGCGTGACGACGTTGCCCTCGGGATCCGTTTCGCGGATCACGCGGCCCAGCGCATCATGGCCGAATGCCGTCTCGTTGCCGAGCGGGTCCGTGACGCGGTCGTTCAGGCCCAGGGCGTCGTAGTGGTAGGTGCTGGTCCGGGTGGCGTCGCCGCCGGTGGTGTCCTCCGTGGACTCGGTGAGCAGCTGCCCGTCCGCGTCGTAGTTGCGGGAGATCTTCGCCGTGTGAGTGACCCCGGTGATCTCGTTCTTCACACCCGGACCGGTCTCCGAGGAGACCCTGGACATGGCGTTGTAGGCGTAGGTGGTCGTCGCACCGTCGGGAGTGGCGTCGGAGACCTGGGTCTCGGTCAGCTTTCGGCCGATGCCGTCGTACGCGTACGTGGTGACCAGCCCGGACGGCGTGGTCGACTTGGCCCGGTCACCGCTTGCGAAGTAGGCGTAGGAGACCGTCAGGCCGCCGGTGGTTTTGGTCGTGGCGACCAGTCCCGGCGGAGTGAGGCCGCCGCCGACCGCGGGCTCGGAACCCGTGGTGTACGTGGTCGTGGTGGTTCGGCCGTCCGGGAGCGTGATCGTGTCGGGCAGGCCCATGGCGGTGTAGGACGTGGTCGTGCGGTACCGGGTGTCGGCCGCGTCTACCGATCGCGCGTCGCGGTTTGCGACCTGCCTGCCGTTGCGCGGGTCCAAGGGGTCCGCTGCGTTGTAGTAGTAGTCGGCGAACGAGGTCCAACAGGAGTTGGCGTCCCGGCAGGTGGTCGTGGAAACGGTGTTTCCGCGTTCGTCGTGGCCGGTGGTGGTGGCGTGTCCATTCGCGTCGGTGACGGTGTGCAGGAAGCCGCCGGTGTCGTACGAGAAGGTGGTGACACCGCCGTCCGCGTCCGTCGTGGCGGTGCGGCGCTGACCGCGAACCGCATCGAAGATGCTGGACGTCTTGGCGCCCGTCGGGTCGGTGACGGTGATCGTCGAGGAGATCGAGGAACTGCTCGCCTGAGCCCGGGCCCCGTAATGGGCGCTGACCTGGGTGGCGGTCAGAGGCCGCCGGTAGACGGCGACCTCGTCGATCTGCCCGGTGAAGTAGCTGACGGCGCCGGGGGAGGCGGGCCAGCCGTTGGCGAAGCCAGCACCGATATAGGTGTGCTTATTCGCCTGGAGGCTGATCGGCTTGTTCAGGACCTGTGCGACCTGCGCGCCGTCGAGGTAGAGGGTTTGCGTGCCGCCCTGGGCCGTGATGACGGCGTGGTGCCATTCGTCATCGGTCACCGTGGTCGCCGACACGTTGGTGGCGGCGGTGTTGGCGGTGTAGTACTGGCCGTGGAGCTTGCCGTCGGTGCCTACGTAGAGGACCGGGGTGTAGGTGCTGACGCCCGGGTCGGGCATCACCAGTTCCTGGTCGCTGTAGAGCACACCCGGCTTGGTCGTCTTGAACCACAGCTCGACGGACTGGTCCGTCGTGGTCACGCCCAGGCCGGGGAGTTTGGCGTAGCCGTTCCCCTCAAACCGCGCGGATGTGGCGTCACCGAAGCCGAAGGCCCCGGGTGCGCCGAGGGTAGCCCTGGTGTAGGTACCGTTCACCCCGCTCGCGGCGATCTTGCCGGTCATCTGGGTGCCGCTGGCCTCGTCCAGCCGCCAGTATCCGGCGGGCGCGTCGGCCATCACCGTGCCCTGGTACTGGTCACCGGTTCCGGCAGTCAGCCGGTTTCGGGCCTTGAAGTGCTCGGCGACCGTCTGGGCGTCGAGCTCCTTCGTGTAGAAGGCAGCCTCGTCGAGCTGACCGTTGAAGTAGCGGACGCCGCCGGCCTGACCGTCCCATCCCTCGTTGGAGTACCCGCCACCGAGGTAGGCGTAGGCGAAGGTCTCCGGCTTGACCACGCCGGCCTTGGAGCCGACCTTCGCGCCGTCGAGGTACAACGACTGACCGGTCGGGCCACCGGTGATCACGACGTGGTGCCACTTGTTGTCGGTGACCTTGGTGCCGCCCATCACCGGCCAACTGCCGGGGCCGTCCCACAGGTGACCGCGCAGCTTGCCGTCGCCGTCGATGAGCAGGCTCGGGTTGAACATGGAAGGTGAGGTGTTGGTTACCTCCACGTCCTGGAGCCCCAGGAGTACTCCTGTGGGCTTGTCCGTCCTGAACCATAGCTCGACTGAGAGCGAGGTGGCGTTGCTCACCGACTCCGCAGGTACGGCTATCGCACCCTTGGCGCCGTCGAGGGTGACCGCGCCGTCGTCCCCGTCGAGGAAGGCGCCGACACTGCCGAGGGCCACCCCATCTCGGTAGGAGCCGTTTCCGCCGGTGGATATCTCGTCTGCCGCCGCAGCGCCGCTGCCATCGCCCAGACGCCAGTAGTTGACCGGAGCCGCCGCGCGTACGGCGTCGGCGTAGGCCTGGGATCCGGATGAGTAGCGGGGTGCGGAGATCTGCCAGGCACCGCCGTTCTCGTCGGTGACCTTGGTGGCGCGTTCGCTGTCGCCGTCGTACTCGGCTGTAGCGCTGACCCGGCCCGAGGGCAAGGTCACCTTCGAGAGCTTCGCAGCTCCGCCGCGGGCGGCGTAGTGCGCGCGCACCGAGCCGGAGTCGAGGGCGCGCTGGTAGACGGCGACCTCGTCCATGAGGCCCTTGTAGTAACGGGTTCCGGTGTAGCCTCCGCCGTCCCAGCTGTCGGCGGTGAAGCCAGCACCGAGGTAAGTGAAGGTCTTGACGGAGTGGGTCACAGGACCCGTGCGGCTGCCCAGGGACTGTCCGTCGAGGTACAGGGACTGGCTGGTGCCGGTGCTGGTGAGCACGGCGTGATGCCAGGCGTTGTCGGTGACCGGGGCCGGCGAGACCAGCGGGGTTACGTAGCCGTCCGAGACCTCGAAGGCGCCGCGGAGCTTGCCCGCCGCGTCTACTGCCAGGACCGGGTTGAAGTGCGCCGGGTTGACCGGCCCCAGCGGGCTGTCCTGGAAGCCGACGAGAACACCACCAGGCTTGTCGGTCTTGAACCACAGCTCGACCGAGAGCACGGTGGAGGCGGCCAGGGTCGAGCCGGGCAGCTCCAGGTAGGAGTTCGTGCCGTTGAACGACACGGCCTTGTTGCCTGTGCCCGTCAGCGGACCGGTCTCACCGAGCGTCACATCTCGGTAGTGCCCGGCGTTCATGCCGGTGCGCGAGACCGCCTCGCTGAGCGCGTTGTCGCCGTCGGCCTCGCCCAGCCGCCAGTAACCGGACGGGCCGGCGTCCTGGACCATGCTGCGGTACTGCGAGCCGCCTGTGTACTCGTATGAGGTGCACTCGGTCGTCGACGACGGCGGGCAGACCTTGGTGAGCAGATCACCCGTGTAGCTGTACGACCAGATCAGCGCGGGAGCGCCAGGGCCCACCGCATCGGTGGACACCGTTGCGACGTGCGAACCGCTCCACGCGAAGGACAGCGCCCGCTTGGAGATGGAGTCGGTGGCCTTGGACAGCTTGCCGCCCGTGTAGGTGAGCTGCTGCTCGCGCCCTTGGCCGTCAGTGACCTTGATCAAAAGGCCGCTCGCGTCGAAGGTGTACAAGGAAGCCGTGGCGTCGCGCAGGGTCCAGCCCCCACCGGAGACGGAAGCCAGCACCCCCATGGAGCCGGACGGCGCACTGTAGGTGCCGTCGCTGTTCTTGCCGAAGCGGACCTGGCTGCCGTTCTCCAGCGTGATCAGCATGCTGCCGTCGGGCTCGGAGAGGGCGCGCATGTCCCACCGGGTGGCCCATCCGGCCCCGAACACGCTGCTGGTGCGTGGGTCCTGCGAGTTGTAGGTACGCGTCACTGCCAGGGCAGGCCCCACAGAGGGCACCGCCGCATCAGTGGCTGAGGTGGCGTAGTTGCCGGACCTCTCGTCGACGCGCCGCCCGGGCGTCGCACTGCCCAGATGGGAGGTGATGACGGGCTGAGGTACTTCCATGGTCAGGATGGAAGGGGCGGGCCGGGCAGACTGTGCCTGACCGTCACTTGCATAGCCATACCAGGCGTACGCCTTGCCCCAGTTCAGCCAGCCGGACGGGACAGTCCAGCTCTGTGAAGCGGACGAGGGACTGGTCCGGCAGTTCTTCCGGGTGTCCTTCCCTTCCACCTCGCAGATCTCGAACTGATACGCGAGCGGGCTCGGGTAGTGGTCGCGGTCCGTAGCCGACACCCAGAGCGTCGGAGTCAGCGTGTCCGGGATGCTGCCACTGGCGGGCGCGGCACCGGTGAGCTGCGGCGGGATGTTGACCGCCTCGACCCGAAGACCTGCGCCGGGTATACCGTCATTGACGAAAGTGGCCGTGCCGTAGTCGTCCATGGTCCACACGAGCGTGTACGTGGCCGGCGACAGCGGAGCTATCTTGGCGTCGAGCGTGATCGTCTGCCCCGGTGCCACATCCTGGGGCATGGGCGTCCAGCGGACCTTGTCCGCACCGCTGATCGGGTTGCCGGCGGCGTCGTAGAGCAGGTAGCGGAGCTTGTAGTTGCTGTTCTTGCCCCAGGTCTGCTGGCCCTGGTTGGTGACGGTGACCTTGAAGGTCCCCTCCGTCGTGGCCGTCATGGGCTGGACGAATTCGCCCAGCTTGTAGGCGGCGCCGTACTTGCTCCATGTGACGTCGAGGCTGGGATTGCCATTCGGGTAGTCGTCTGACCCGAACTGCTTCCACGCCGTGGAGTCGGTGGTGGAGGCCTTGACGGCCAGGCCGTAGTTGGGCTTGCGGCCGTGGGTCCAGTCGTCGATCAGCTGCCGACCGGAGCCGCCGAGGTCGATCGCCTCCCAGGCCGGGCCGCCGCAGGGATAGCCGGTCTGGCCTTCGGGCCGCCAGCCGTGCGCGAAGCTCTTCGAGCCAAGGGCATCGCCCGTGGCGGGACCGGGCCACGATGAGGTCGTACCCTCGGCCCAGTTCGAGGTAATGGGGTGGACCGTCACCGGCCGGGCGGTGCACGAGTACGACCAGGTGTTGAACAGCTGGAGCCGGGCGTCCAGGATCCATGCGTTGTTCAGCGAGCCGTTGATTCCGTCGAAGCGCAGGAACGAGGCGGCCTTGTTGGTGCCGCCGTTGGACGTTCCCACCTTGAGGACGGTGTCACTGGAGAAGTTCTGGTTGTACGGCGACTGCACATAGGTGCCCGACGTTGCACCCCCACGGGTGACCGAGGGGTCGACCTTCACCGGGAACACCCGGTCCGGAGCCGACAGCCAGGCACCGTCAAGCGTCACGACGAGCACCTGGTGGCCCGGGGCACCCTCCAGTGCGTAGGAGACGCCCGAGGAAACCGCTCCCTGGTTGGAGTTCGACGGCTTGTTGGAGTCCTCCATCCAGCCCGGCGGCATCCAAGCCTTCTGGCGGCCTCCCGCGTCGGTGAACGAGACACCGCCGTTGGCGTCCAACTTCGCCGTTACGCCCTGCAGGACCAGCGGGAACCGCCACCGGGTGGGTGCAGCAGCACTCCTGAGGACCAGGTTCTCCTTGACGGAGTCGCCCCCGGAGATGAGCTCCACATCGGCGGAAGGGCGGACCTCCGGATATGTGATGGCGCTGCCGTCCACTTTGCCCGGGGAGTGAGACGCGCCTTCGATCCCGTAGCCGATCGACGTGCCGTCATCGACTCCGAGGTTCACCAGAGTGCGGGCGTCTGCGAACTCGGCGAAACCGGCCTGCTTCTCGACCGACCGCGGCTGCCAGACAGAACCATTGGCGTCCTTGGCTCCGGAAGCCAGGCTGCTGTCGATGGCCTTCCACTTCCCGTCACGCCCACGGAAATTGATCGGCTCGTTGTAGAAGCGGGTGGTGTACGTCCCGTCCTTGTTCAGGAAGGTCCGGCCGCGCTCGGTGCGCTTGTCCACCACCTCGGCGCTCGACTTGGCGTCGAAGCCCCCCGGCTTCGCTGCCGGCGGCGCGGCCACCTCCGAGAAGGGAACCTTCACCTGCTCGGCCGCCTTACCAAGTCGCAGCGGCGACGCGGTGACATCGACGGACAGCTCGCCCGGTGCCTTCACAGCACCGGAACGACCGCCACCGGCTGCGGCATCAGTGGCGTCACCGGAGGCACTGTGGCCCCTCCCGCGCGCCGATCCCCAACCTTGCTTGGGCTTTTCTCCGGCTCCGAAGCCGGTCTTCGCGATGACCCACTGGTTCACCGCGAGGGCAGCCTGCTCTGTACCTGCCAGAACGGCCACGACAAATGCCACTAGAAGTACTAGTGGTCGCGCTGTGCGCACGGATATCCCCCACATAGACGATCAGTAGGGATGTCCTATCTGCGCACACAGGAAACTCACAAAACTCGTCCGCATGGCGCACCTTCATGCGAAGAGGCAAACCGCATCAAAGGGTGCAGGCAATCTGGAAATATTATGCCCAAACGGGATAGTTGTACGCTGCTGACGGTGGGAAACCTCACGCCAACAGTGGGAACTTCCAGACTTCTGAAGGCGCAGGGCTGCACGCCGTCCAAGGCGCCAGACCACCCGTACCGCTTGCTCCCGACAAGCCAGTAGCGCTATTCGTGAGCCCATAGACCAGGCTGACCGCCGCGGAGGTCGGACAGATCGGATGGCGAGAGCACCCCGAGCAGCTACCGTCACGACCCGTTGTACGCCCCAGCCGCCACCCGGGAGCCTGACGCAGCAGGGCCTTGTGGCCGCGTTCGCCGCACTCCGCGGCCGAGACGGGGAAGGGCTGTCTGAGCCAGGCCCGGAGCGGCGGTGAAGGAGGCCATCCCGAGTGGCTCTGTTCGCTCCCTTCGTGCCGATGCTCGCCCAGGCCGCCGAGTCCGTCCCAGGTCGCGGTGCCTTGGCGGGCGGCCTGGCATTGGAGCGGGTTCTCTTGCAGACGCGTCGGGGCGCACTGGTCCAGAACCGGTTTCCGGACCTGGTCGCGGCTGCCGACTGCGCGGACCCCAGCGGGGCGGCTGTCGGTGGACCCGACTGTCGTCAACGGACTGCGTGTCGGGGACCAAGCCCTGACCGGCGGCCGGCTGGTCGCCCATCATCGATCTCCGCGGGCCCCGGCGAAGCAGTCGGCCCGTGGGAGCCCGGGCAGCTCGCAAAGGAGGCGGAAATCAGCCATACGGGGTCTGGTCATGTCCGGCATGCGCTCTGCCGTGCCGGCTCCTGCGGCTATACGGTTGGGGGCTTGTCGACCGGTTGGAGGTCTGCTGTGGCAGGGATCGTGGAGGGCAAGCATCGATCACCGATCGGTGACGACGGCCATCAGCCCAACCGGCCCGTCCCCCCTCCGCCTCCACCCCCGCCCCCGCCGCCCAGCAACCCCAGCCCCAAGAAGTAGCCGTGCCCACCGCCCCGGACGCCCCCGCTACCGGCACGCTCGCCGACGGGCTGCTCAGCCAGGTCGCCGAGCAGCTCGGCCGGCCCCTGCCCGCGCGCCTGCGGGACGCCTTCCAGCGCGTGCCCCGGCACCGGTTCCTGCCCGACCGGATCTGGCTGCGCGACGGGTCGGGCGGCTACCGGCCGGTGGACCGTACGACGGATCCCGAGGGCTGGCTGGCCGCGGCCTACACGGATCAGCCGCTGGTCACCCATTTCACCGACGGTCTTCCGTCCTCGTCGGCGTCCATGCCGTCGATGGTCGCCCGCATGCTCCTCCTGGCCGGCCTCACCGAACCCAACGGCCACGATCAAGCCCCAGTCCGGGTGCTGGAGCTGGGTGCGGGGACCGGCTTCAACGCAGGACTGCTGTGCATCCTGGCGGGAGACGAGCAGGTCACCACCATCGACCTTGACCCCAACCTCGCCGCGACCGCGCAGGAGAACCTGAAGAGGGTCGGCCGGACGCCGACGGTCGTGGCCGCGGACGGCGCCGGCGGCTGGCCGCCGAACGCCCCCTACGACGTCGTCCTGGCCACGTTCTCCGTCGACCACATCCCGCCCGACTGGCTCGCCGGACTCCGGCCGGCAGGCGGCCGCATCGTCACCCCCTGGACGTCCGCCTGGTGCAGCTACGGCACCCTCGAACTCACAGCCACTGATACCGGCCCTGCCCGCGGGCGCTTCCACTCCTTCGCCTCCTTCATGCCCATGGCACACCCCCACGCCGAGCCCCACCCGCCGACGACCATGCCCGCGGGAGACGACAGCGCAGCCGCGTTCTCCTCGACGGCGCTTTCCCCGTGGGCTGTCGCCGGCGGCGACCTCGACGCCGAGTTCCACATCGGCATCACGGTCCCCGGCGCCTCCTACGCCTGGGATACCAGTGGCGACCACGCCCACACCCGCCTGCAGATCCAAGACCCCGCGACCGGCTCGTGGGCAACGGTCGACTACGACGGCCGCACCGCGGACGACTTCGCCGTCGCTCAGGCCGGTTCCCGACGGCTGTGGGATGAAGTCACCGCAGCCTACCGGCAGTGGGAGGAACTCGGCCGGCCGAGCGTCGACAGGTACGGCCTGACCATGACCGCGAGTACGACCGTCGTATGGGCGGGCTCGCCGGCCAGCCCGGTCGCCGAACGCTGATCCGCTTACTTGACGTCGGCGCCTTGCAGGAACAGGCAGAGCGGAGCACGGGGAGTCGGGGACGGCCGCCGCTGGCGACGGTCGCGCCCGGAACCGGCGTAGGGATTTCGCGTGGGCCGAGCGCAGCGCCAGTGGCCTGAGGGATCATCATGTTTGCGTACGGGCCCCGCCGGACGCCGAGGTCCGAAGGGGGACAAGCGTGCTGCAGGATCACTTCGTCGAAACGGTGCAGCGGGATCACTACTCGTACACGAGGCTGAATCGGGCGGTCATCAATGAGCTGCGAACCACCCCCTCTGCCGGTGGTGACGAAGAGGCTGCGCACGCTCTGATTGACCTGCTGATCGACGACCTGCCCCAGGACCCTCAGCACGAAGGCCTGATGGACAATTCCGACACCGGAGCGGTCATACGGTGCCTCAAGGCCGTTCTGCGTCGACTCGGCATCGAATTCGAGATCCCGTTCCACGACAAGCAGGGCTACCACTCGTTCCGGATGGAACACAACAACGACTTCAGCACTGACCTGACCAGGATCTTTGCCCCAGGGCGCGCGGCGCTGGAACGACGGGAGCGGACCACCTTCACGGGAGGCCTGCGGGGGCTCCGCGGCGAGCTGCGCAACCTGATCTTCGCCGCCACGCAGAAACCCGAGATCGTCTGGAGGGACGTCGCAGGGGGAGTCATCGAGATCACGAGGAACAAGGCCTACTGCCTGCTCTACGACCGTCCAGTGCGAGCCGAGGGCCTGACGTGGGGTGAACTCGGCAAGTGGTGGCGTCTGCAGGATGGCATGTACGGGATGCCTCAGGACGCGAGGTCGCAAGCACTCCTGACCCGGCTGAGGAGCTCCCTCAACACCCCGGAGCAGCTGCTGCTGGACTCCTACTGGGAGTGCTCGATAGAGCGAGGCTTCGATGACTGTCCTGCCTTGCTGCCGCTGGTGTATCTCCACTACGACCCCTTGGCGCAGCACCAGCGGAACCAACGGCTGGAGGGGCGGGTACTGACGCGGCAGCGGATGGACTTCCTGATGCTGGCCCCTGGAGGCCGCCGCTACATCTTGGAGCTGGATGGGAAGGAGCACTACTCTCGTGACGGTAAGGCCGCTCCGGACCTCTACGCCGACATGGTCCGGGAAGACCGTCGAATCCGGCTCCAGGGATACGAGGTGTACCGGTTCGGCGGTGCCGAGTTCGTGGACCCACAGGCAGCCAAGATCATGCTGCAGGCATTTTTCGACCAGCTGCTGACGACCTAGCACCGACCTACCGAGGCACGCGCCGCGCTACCGACCGAGTCAGCCGCCGCAGCCGTCGTGGCGGCGGAAGTCAGCCGGTTCCACCAGGAGCGAGGGCCCCAAGAATGGCTTCTGGTCTGCGTCACCAGTACCCGTCGAGGGGGTCCGCGGCGTATGTGCCGTCGGAAAGGATGGCATCGGTCAGCTCGAATCGCTGCTGGCGGCCGCCCGGCACTCGTCGGGTGATGACCGTGCCGGCGGGGCGGCTGCTGGCGATCTGGATTGTGTGGCCGTCGGGTGCGCGTGTGCCGATCAACGTGTAGGTGCGGGCCGGCCTCGCTTGCGGTTCGGCTTCGGCTGGGTCAAGACCGTGCCGTTCAGCGCGGCGACGGCGGGTGCGCGTGATGAGGGTAAGGACAAGGACCGATGCGAGGCTGCCAAGGAGCTCGGCGAACGTTCCGGTGATCACATCGGCCAACATGCAGTGAACCTCTACCTCTGCGTCAGAACGTGGGCCTGGAAAGCCGCCCCTCTAACCGGTGCCGCAGCGCGCTTCCCTTAGGGGGCCGTGTTCGCCCACCCGTCGGCTCCCATTGAGGCAGACCTCTAAATCACCGCTCGACGACACTTCGCGGGGTTCTAAAGTGCGCAGGTGACCCGCACCATCGCCTCCCAAGCCGACCGGGATCTGCTGCAACTCCTCCAAGAGCGAGGCCTCTCGGCTTCCGCAGCCCAGCTGGAACGCTGGCGGCGCGCCGCTCTGCTGCCGCCGCACGCACGCCGGGGTCTGGGCCGAGGCATGGGGTCCACGTCGGTTCTGGACCCGCTCACCGTGGAGATCGCCGAGGGGGGGGGGGCCCCCCCCCGGCCCCGCCCCGCGCCCCCGGGGGGGGGGGGGGGGGGGGGGGGGGGCGCCCCGCCCCCCCCCCCCCCCCCCCCCCCCCCCACAAACGC